>CAZJOE010000023.1:0-11370 GCA_964547555.1 uncultured Elusimicrobia bacterium
CTTCAAGCAAGCTGATCACTGGATGCGGCGTTTTCTTGTCGAATTCCGTGGAGTTGGCCTTCTTGAGATTGGCCATGTTTCGTGCCGCTTCGATCACGGCCACCTGCATGCCTAAACAAATTCCAAAGAACGGAATATTTTGCGTACGGGCAATCCGAACCGCGTTGATCTTGCCTTCAATGCCTCTATCACCAAATCCCCCCGGCACCAAAATTCCATGAACTCCACTCAATTCCTCTTCCATCCCGGGACTGTCCACATCCACATAACGGATCTCGAGTTTCGCCCGGTTGGCAAGCGCGCCGTGCAACAACGCTTCGGTGATGGATTTATAGGCGTCCTTCACTTCAACATATTTTCCGGCAATCGCGATGGTCACATGAGATTGCGGTGAATTGAGACGGTCCACCAAATCCTTCCATTTCTCCAAGTCAATCTGGTTGCTTCTTTGGCGGAGGAGCATCAGCACCTGCTCGTCAAGACCCTGGCGATGAAACATCAAAGGAACTTCATAAATGCTTTTCACGTCATGCGCTTCAATCACCGCTTCGGCCGGCACGCTGCAAAAAAGCGCGAGCTTTTCTTTGAGATCCTGAGAAATCTCTTTTTCGGTGCGGCAAACCAAAATATCCGGTTCGATTCCAATTTCACGGAGCTTGCCGACGGAATGCTGGGTCGGTTTCGTTTTAAGCTCTTCCGAGGCCTTGATATAAGGGATCAGCGTCACATGAACGTAAAGGATGTTGTCGCGTCCCACATCCAGGCGCATTTGGCGAATGGCTTCCAAGAAAGGAAGCGATTCGATATCACCGACCGTCCCCCCCACTTCGACGATAACGAAGTCGAATCCGGGAGCCACGCGCTTAATGCGGTCTTTGATTTCATTGGTCACGTGAGGAATGACTTGAACGGTTTTTCCTAAATATTCGCCGCGGCGCTCTTTGGTGATGATCGTGTCGTAAATTTGACCGGTCGTGCAATTGTTGTTCTTGCTCATGTTTTGATCCAAGAACCGTTCGTAATGCCCTAAGTCCAAATCGGTTTCCGCGCCGTCCACCGTAACGAAAACTTCGCCGTGTTGATAGGGATTCATCGTCCCCGGATCCACATTTAAATAAGGATCCAACTTGATCATGGTCACTTTAAGGCCGCGCGCCTTTAACAAAAGCGCGGTCGATGAGGCGGTGATGCCTTTCCCCAACGAGGAAACCACGCCGCCCGTCACAAAAATATATTTGGTCATAGTCCTCCCAAAAATTTAAAAACTTTTTAAAATTTCTTCGACTCGCGTCAAATCTTCCGGTGTGTCCACGCCGATCGAATCATGGGGCGTCAAGGCCACATAAATCGGCGCGCCATAATAAAGCGCCCGCAATTGCTCAAGCTTTTCCGTCTGTTCAAGTTCCGTGGCTTTCCATCCGACGAACTTAAGGAGGGCCGCGCGCGGATAAACATACAGCCCCAAATGTTTATAACTGGGCGACGCGGCCGTCACTCCATGAGCGGCGTAGGGAATCATGGTCCTCGAAAAATAGATGGCGCGGGCGCCCGACCCCAGGATCACTTTCACGGCCGACGGATTCGCCCGGTCTTCCGCCAACAGTTCCGTCGCGGCGGTTGAAATGCCCTTCATTTTGATCGACAACCGGACCGCGGCTGAAATGGAATCGGGATGAATCAAAGGCTCATCGCCTTGCACGTTGACGTAATAAGAAGCTGAAATTTTCTTGGCCACATACGCCATTCTTTCCGTTCCGCTTTGACAGGATTCCGGCGTCATTAACACTTCTCCGCCAAAACTTTTAACCGCCTGTTGGACCCGGGCGTCATCCGTGGCGACCACCACGCGAGGCAACGCTTTTTTTGCCGCTTCATACACGCGCTGCACCATCGGAACGCCTAAAATCTTCGCCAAAGGTTTCCCCGGCAACCGGGTCGACGCGTACCGCGCGGGAATCACGCCCAAGACGGATTTAAACGCGGGGACCTTTTTCTTTCTCATCAAATCGTTTTAAGAAGTTCGATCAACTCTTTCCGCGTGGCCACCGCGGTTCCCAATTGGGCGACAACCAAACTGGCCGCGTAATTGGAAATTTCCGCCGCCGCTTTATAAGGAGCTCCCACCGCGCGGGCCAAGGAAAAAGTTGAAACCACGGTGTCTCCGGCTCCTGTTACGTCAAACACCGCTCTGGCTTGGGTGGGAATGAAGGTCACCGGTCCCTTCTTTTCAAAAAGAGCCATTCCTTTTTCACCGCGGGTCATTAAGAGGGAAGCCGATTTAAGTTTTTTCATTATTTTCCAACCGAGACTGATCACTTCCTCGTCGGATTGGGCGGAAAGGACCCGCATCCCCTCAATCGCCTCTTTGGTATTGGGCGTGAGGCAATCCACATTTTTATAGTTCAAAAAGTTCTCAATTTTAGGGTCCACAATGACCGCCGCTCCGTGACGATGGGCTTCCCGAATGGCCGATTGGATCACCTTTTTCGTGACCACGCCCTTTCCATAATCTGAAATAAGGACGACTCGAAATTGAGGCGTAAGGCGGCGGAGGGAATCGATCAGTTGGTTTTCACTGTCCAAGGAGAGAGGCATTCTTTTTTCAACATCCAAGCGGGTCACCTGTTGATGGTTGGCGATCACGCGCGTTTTGGTGGTGGTTTGGCGGGAAGGATCAACGACCAAACCGGAGACGTCGATTCCACGAGATTCAAAAAGGGATTCAAGCTGCCGGCCCGATTCATCATCCCCGCGCACAGATAAAAGCACGGGAGAGGCGCCCAGGGCCGACAGGTTAAAAATAACATTGCCCGCTCCCCCCGCGGTCGAGGTTTCATCTTGGATGTTAACGACAGGGACGGGGGCTTCCGGAGAGATTCGGTCCACCGTTCCTTTGAGGGTCCGATCGAGCATCAGATCGCCGACCACCAGGACAGGAACGTCCGAAAATTTTGAAACCCATTTAAGGAGTTCTTTCGAACTCGATTGTGTTTTTTTCACGTTATATTGATTGGGAAGGACGGGGTGCTTCTTTAACTTGGGACTTTTTCATTTACCATATCAATCTGAGGGGTGTCAAACTTGCGCAGTTCCGCGTCGAAGGCCCCGACGGCGACTTTAGACCGGATCAGAACCGGCATCCTCCTGTCGTCCGACGTCAGCCAAATCGTCATCCCGCCACCCTTGGCTTTGAAAATAGCATCGCCCACGACCTTCGGTTCAATCCGGATGCATTCAAATGTTCCAGCCGGCACCTTCACATCTTCAAACTTGGGGTGCACTTTTAGCTTTAAATGATAGATGGACCCGTCAGAAAAAACCTTAACGTCATATTCCGCCCCCAATTCCAAGGGCAAGGTCCGGATATAATAAAACGCCGACAACACATCGAAACCAGGCTCGGTCACAGGTCCATTCTGTTTGGTGACTTTTCCCTTCCGTTCTTTCTGATACAGGTATTGGCCGGTCCCATAATCCAAAGACGTGTTCCTTATCACGCGGTACCCACCTTCTCTGAGGTTTTGGTGAAAGAAAAAAGAAAGCAGGGAATCTTTATCGGAAGTAGAGCTATTGAAATCGCGCACCATGAAGAAATTGTCGATGAAAGAGGCGGACCGGGCCGTGGAATTAAACTTGTAGGTGGGACGGCAATTAATAAGAGGGCCACTTGAAACTTCCAGCGTGGCTTGGCCCGCCGCGACGAATTGATACTTGATTGAATAAAGAAGGTTTTCCCCGTAAGTAAAAGCCCGATTAATTTTTTTCGGCAAATCAAATTTCAAGGGAAGGGCTGAACAGGGGACCGGCTTCTTGCTTGCCTCAGGGAAAACAGTGTGAAAGGGCAGGACCATTAGAGAAAGAAAAATTACAGCGGCACTCTTCTTCATGCTCCCCCCACGGATAAATATGTATTTTTCCCTTCGATGGGCGCCAGATCCAAATAAAACGGGACGTCCCGACTTGGTGTCAAAGGAATCTTCTGATGAGTCATATTCCACAAAATAACCACGGGCAAAGATATGCCGAAAATGGTGACCTTTTCAAGGCGGGTGGAGAGAGACGACCCATCGGCCTTAAACCCGAGCACCATGTGAACCGGAACCCCGTAAGCTTGGCCTGAAATCAAAATTTTTTCTTTCTCGAAGAGGACCTGCGCATTTTTTAGCCATTTCGCTTTTTGGGCCGCGTAATCCAGAATAAGCTGCGCGGACAGATCCACCCTGGGTTTGAGGGTGTCCAACGAAAAAAATTGAATTTCGCCGGTTTCAAGAAATCGATGGAGGTTAACGTGAGGCCGGATAAATTTAAAAGAAACATTTTCAAACGGCATGTCTTTGTAAATCAGTTTATCACAGCTGATAGAGAGCTCTTTAAACAAACCCACCGCTGTCTCGCTGGCCGTTAAGGGAACCGCTCGCATATGCATATTCTCTAATACGACCTTGGGCAATTTAAATTCTTTAAGATTAAGATTCATTACGCCTGTGTCCATCTGCTTGAGAGGAACCGGATGGACCTGATACAAGACCGCTTCGGAACCGTCCGGCAGGATCCATCGGCCCGCCTCCCGATAAGAATTTTTAAACCAAGAAGGAGAGCTCAAAACCAACTCCGCCGCCGGCCTTACATTGCCCAACGTGAATTCAGGGCCCCACTCTTTTGTCTTCAATAAAATGAATTCGGAAAAATCCATCCAACGGCTTTTGGCAGGCCCTCGAAAAATAAAATCCGAAACCCCTTTCGATTGCAACGTGGCGTTTAATGAAGAGCTGTGAAAATAAGGGGTGTTTGACAAAACCACCACTTGAGTATGGGGTCGATCTTTCGATTTAAGTTCCTGAACTGTGGAAATGATATCTCCATGTTTCCAATCCACCACTTGGGGAGGATTGCTGACGAGGAGTGGGACGGGTATTTTTCCTATTTGAAAAGAGAGCGCGGGGCCCTGATAAAAAAACCATAAACCGAAATAGAGAAGCGAGGCGGTGATAATCGCCACGAAAGGGGCTTTTTGTTGAGGCGGAATCCAAGCGACGCTTAAAATCGCCAACGCGGGCAAAACGGGAACCGCGTAACGAACATTGTGATTATTGGTGATAAGAGTGATCACGGCAATCGACACAAGAGCCCACAAGGTAAAAATACGAAATCGCGGATTCCAACAAGCAAACAAAAGAGAAGGCAGGAAAAGAATCAGGAACAAAAGCCCCATGAGTTGGGGCAAAGCAAAGGGATACCATAAAGGTGACAACCACGAGCTCAAAATGATTCCACCAGCCGGCTGATTACCGGACACTTTGGAAAACATCGATAAGACCGAGAAAAAATTGGCCGCATACCATGGTGACATCACAACAATCGTCACGAGGATCGAGAAAAATAAAACTTTATAAGACCTATTTCGAACGGCGATCCATGCTTCAACTGCCAGCGGACCCATCACGTAAATTCCGGCGGTCCACTTCAACAAAAATCCCACACCCAAGGCCGCTCCAAAACCGAGAGACCATCCAAGCCGTCCGAAATGTTCCGACTTCACTAGACAAAGCATGGCGAAGGCGACCACCGCCGTGAGCGGCAGATCAATCATCGGCGGAGGCAATAGCTCGATCATACTGGGGTAACTGGAAACAAGAACAGCCGCCGCCATAGCGGGCCAATACCCTAAAAGGTCATAGGCCAAGAAAAAAGTCGCTGCCACCAAGAGAGCCAAAAAGAAAATATTGACCGCCACCCCACTATCGGCGATATCGGGACTTTTAAGCGACTTGGCCAGCATCAGGTGATACAAAGGCGGGTAACTAAAATAGATTGGTTTTTTTAATAAAGACGAAACGGGACCTTCTTCCAAACGTTTTCGGTAATCAAGCGCGTTCAACGTATGAACGGATTCATCCCATGAGAGGGGCCGGGTATCTTTGATCGACCACTTTAAAAGGACCGCCGACTGGGCCCCGATGAGAATGGAAAGAAACACGCCCGCCCAAACAAAATCTTTAAACCGCGTCAGCATGACAATGATCCCTGGGAAAGAATCCAACGGCCGGCTGTGGTAAGATTGCTGCTAATTTTTCCCCCTAACTTTCGGACCTCCCGACCATATAACTTTCCCGCTCCCGTTAACACCAAAACCCCTTGAGCGCCGGTTTTTACAGCCAATTGAATGTCACGCAGTTGATCTCCCACCACAAATGATTTTTTGAGATCGATTTTCCATTTCTTTGCCGCCGTGAAGACCATTCCCGGTTTGGGCTTCCGGCACGCGCAGCCTGCCTCAGGAAGATGTGGGCAAAAATAAATATCCGAGATGCGAATACCCTTTTGAGCCAGCCTATCCTTGAAAATGGCATTAATCTTTCGCAAGTTTTCCAGAGAAAAATAGCGCCGACCCACACCGGACTGATTGGAGACGACAATCAACACAAACCCCGCTTTTTGAAGTGATTTTAATCCCTTGAAGGCGGTGGGATAAAAAAACATTTTCGCGGGATCACTTAAATATCCGCGTTCGTTAAGAATGGTTCCATCTCGATCTAAAAAAACCGCTTTCTTCATCCTTTTTTTCTTTGAGCGATTCCCGCAAAGAGCCAGAAAATCATCGCGACTTCCTTATCGCCCATCCAAGACTCGGTTAACCCTGCCACCATCATGGCCACGAGAGCTCCGATAGAAACATAACGCCACTGAGATGCCGAATTTAAAAAAGATCGAAAAAGCAGACAAAAAATCCAAATTAAGAGACCCAACCCAATGAAGCCCGCATCCAGAGCGGCTTGCAAATAAATGCTGTGCGCTTCAGTCCGAATTCTCTCTAAACCGGTGACGGGATCAATTGCTTTGAGCTTGGCACCCCTGAGGCCCACCCCCATGAACGGATGTTCTTTTATCACGAGGACCGATTCTTTCCATAAATCAAGCCGCGTTGAACTGGACTCCTTGTCTGGGACGCTGCCCGCTTGAGGAACAAAGATACTTAAGGCGCGCTGGCGAAGGGGGGTGGACAACGATAAAAGAAGAATCAGAAAAACCCCCAAGCCCAGTATCGCGCGCCAGGCGTATCGGCGCGGCCAGGAAAGAATAAAAATAACCAGCCCAGCGATAATTCCCAGCCAAACGCCGCGTCCCCGGGACAAGATCAAACCGGCGCTCACCAACGCCAAAACCAAACCTTCTTTCCATAAGGAGAAAACTTTTCGCCCTTCAAATATTAGTTTTTGGCCCAGGAGACCCATCAAGATGAAAAAGGCGGGCAACAAACTTTCTGCGTAGGTCAGCGGATGGCTCCGGCTTCCCACGGCCCGACTGTCCCGCAGTGAAAAAAAAGGAACGGAGAAAGCTTGTAGCAAACCCCACAATCCCGCGATTCCAGCTCCCACCAAAAACCAATAACAAAGAGTGGCCGTCTCATCCTCATCCAGCCCATGGGCGCCGACGTAAAATAAAAGTAAAGCCCCTTGTTTACTCAGCGCGCTTGAAAGACCCAGTGAACCGGATATCACCGCGCAAAAAAATGTCCAGACCAGCCCTATCAGAACGGGAATATCCAATGGAGATTTTTTCCAAGCGGGACGGTTCTTGGCGAATAAAAAGGGAACCACCCCGATTAAGAAAAGCAAGTTCCCGAATATCTCTACGCCCGAAATGGACAGAGACAACGCCAACCCACATAAAATAAGGACGTACTTTTTCATGAAAATTTATTGAGCAAATCTATTGTGTGTCTTCCCACTTCGGACACCTTCAAATCTTCTAGAGGATTTTTCCTAAGAATGACCACGGGATTCGAACCCAGCGGCGCGCATCGATCCGGATTGGTAGGTCCGAAAAGAACAAGCGCGGGGATGTTTAAAGCCGCCGCCATATGGGAAGGACCTGAATCTCCTCCGACAAAAAGGCCGGCCCTGCTTAAGACAGCTTTAACTTCCGGCAAAGGCCTACCGAGCAGAAGGATCGATTTCTTTTCTAGCTCAGGCGTGAGAATTTCTTGAATCTGCTTTTCTTCACTAGGGCCCCCCACCCATACAAAACGAATATCAGGTCTCTCGCTGGATAACATTTGAGCCAATTTTCTCCAATGAGAAAGCGGCCAATTCTTCAATGCATCTCCGGTCACCGGATGAAAGACCACATAAGGCCAGGCATTCTTGTTTTTATCTCGAAACCATGTCTCTAGCCATTGCCGCTCGTTTTCGCTCACTTCAAGGACAGGGCGATAAAATTCTCTGGGCGCCACTTTCTTGGCCCAACTTTCCAAAAGCACGTGATGGTCGTCAACAAAATGCTGCGAAGACATTTGAGGCGCGAAAGATTCGGTCAGAAAAAAACCGCTTTTCCTCCGGCGATAACCAATTCGTGTGGGGATCCCGGCCAACCAACACGCCGAGGCCCGGCGCCATTCCGTGTTGAGAATCAGCGCTGCGTCATATTTTTCATTTCGGACTTCTCTCCAGGTCCGCATAAAAACCGAGAAATTCCCCTTGGACCGTCCCGGAGACTTGTCCCAAAAAGGATCGGCCGCATGGACCCGGCTGATTAAAACGCTGTTGGCCAGAAGGCCGGCGGAATATTGTTTGACCCAGAAACCGATTTGGGCGTCTGGAAATAAATTTTTTAAAGGACGGCAAAGGGCCGTGGCCATCACCGTGTCGCCCAGGTTGTCCCAGGATATAACGAGGATCTTACGGGGTGAGGAGGAGTTCATCGGGAGTGGGTTGCCTTTTCCATCGGTTGTGGACCCAGAACCATTGTTCCGGATGCCCGCGGATAATCTCTTCAAGTTCAGAAGAAATAATCTGGGTTATTGTTTGCATCAAATCCTGGGCGTCGCCCTCCGTGGGAAGAGGCGGTGTTTCGCGGAAAATTAATTTTATTTTCCCCTGTTGCCGTTCACAATAAAGAATCAAGACAGGCGCTCCGGTGCGGCTCTGCAACAAAGCGGGAAGCGGCGTGGTCGCGGCCGGGCGGCCGAAGAAATTCACAAAAACGCCGCCTTGATAAAGATTTTGATCGACCAAAATCCCCACTGATTTTTTCGCCCGGAGCACGCGAAGGCATCCTCGCACCGCGTCCCGGTGAAGAATGACGTCCATCCCTCCGGCTCCGCGTTTTTGTTTGACCCATTTTTCCACGAATTTATTCTTGATAGGACGGGCCACCGCGGTTATTCCATTCGAAGCGAAATTTCCTCCCACGCCGCTCATTTCCCAATTGCCATAGTGAAAACCAATAAAGATAAGGCCTTTCCCCTTGGCTTTGGCCTTTTCAAGAACATCCGCGCCGATAATTTCAAAATAATCACGGTAGTTTTCCTGATTAATATCGGACAACCGAATAAACTCACCGGCCACGCGCCCAATATTTCGCCAAACTCCGGCCACAATTTTCTTTAGTTCGGTTTCTGATTTTTCGGGGAAAGCCAGTTGAAGATTTTTCAGCATCAGCGCGCGGCGCCGCGCCATAAAAAGAGAAACAACCCAGGCCAGCGTCTCACAAAAAGAAATGGCCCAAGAACGAGGAAGGGCCAGAAGGATTTGATCTATACCCCAGATGGGAAGGAAGGAGAAAAAACTTTTAACCACGACGGAACCTTTGAATAATTTTGGCCCATTGGATTTCTTCAAGATAAGTAAATTGGACCTTGGCCTTTAAAACGTATAAATCCGCGGGCCCTCCGTGAGCGAAACCCCAGCGAGTTTTTCTCAATTTGGTTTCGTCTTTTTCAGTAACGACCAAAATGGCCCGTTCCGTTTTCATTTTCTTTTCAATATGGATGAGATCGCTGTCCGCGTACGGATAATGATCGGGAAAGTGGTAGGGAATGATTTCCGCGCCATGCGTCTCTAAATTTTTCTCAAAAGAACGGGGATTGCCGATGGCCGAAACGGCCAAGACCCGCGCCCCTTGGAGCGTCGAATTCAAATCCACCGCTTTTCCCCTCCAATCAATAAGCTGATGGGAAAAAAAGCTGGTGAAAATATTTTGGTGTCTGGCCAATCGCGCGATACGGTCGCTCAACGCCGCCAGATCTTCCTCGTCAACCAATTCTGATCTCGTTATCACGACGACCTGGGACCTTTTAAGACCAGACAGGGGTTCACGAAGGTGTCCCCAGGGAATCAAGTGGCCGCCTCCCCAGGGATCCAAGGCGTCAATACAAACAATGTCCAAGTCGCGTTTCATTTTCCAATGCTGGAAACCGTCATCCAAAATAAAAACATCAATCGGGTAGGAAGCCAGTATTTTCTGAGCGGAGAGAGTTCTATTGGGTCCAATGCCGAAAGGAATAGTGGGGAAATATTTTTTCATCATGGCCACTTCATCATTCTCCCCCGAACCGAGCGCCGGATTGTTCCGCCCCACCCCCGCGTAGCCGCGCGTCAGAACGGCGGGGCGTGTGCGCTGTCCCAAAAGGTCTGCAATTAATTTGATTTGAAGCGGAGTTTTGCCCGTTCCTCCCCACGTCAAATTGCCGATGGAGATAACGGGTTTGGGAAGCTGCGTCTGGTTGACGGATTTAAGACATTTATCTGCGATAAGGCCCAAATAATAAAGAGCGGAAAATGGGGCGAGAAAGGGAGAGAACAATCCTTTGGATATCAAGAGAGTGTCTAAACCTAAAAACGTGAACGCCCGCGCGTTAAATTGAGATGGAAGTCCAACATGTTTTCATCTCCCCGAACAAACACGCGAGGCAAATTAAACGGACTGCTTTTCATTTCTTCTTGGGTCCATTTTCCGGAATGAACGCTCACCGCGGTCCGGTATCCCGTTTCTTTAACCAGCTCTTGGAGCCCGGCATTGTCGGCGCCATTTCCATAGGGATAAGCGAAACTGAGAGGCACCTGCTCGAGAAATTCACCAATAATCCGTCGGCTTTTTTCTATTTCCACGCCGGCTTCTTTTTTCACGATCTTCTCCAGACGAGGATGATTCATCGTGTGCGAACCGATTTCCCATCCGGCTTTTTGCAGCTCTTTGAGTTGCGCCCACGATACCATGGGGATCCGCGTTTCGGAATGGGGATCGTGCCAATGGTTGTCCCATCCCACGGTTTGAACAACGACATAAAGAACAGCGGGAAAACCAAATTCTCTGAGAATGGGAAAAGCGTCGCTGTAATTGTTGAGATATCCATCATCCAACGTGATCAAAATCGGATTTTCAGGAAGAGGCTTGATACCGTCCCAATGATTGTAGAGGTCATGAAAAGTGATGGGGTGATATCCCCTTTTGGCAATGTATTTCATCTGGGCTCGAAACTTCGCGTGAGACACCCAAAGTTTTTTAAGTTTAGAACCGTGAGGCGGATCCCCGATTTTGTGGTACATGAGGATCGGAATCCCTTTTTTAGGAAGCCGCCACCAGTTCCAG
>CAZJOE010000024.1:0-11341 GCA_964547555.1 uncultured Elusimicrobia bacterium
AGAGAATTGAAATTGAATCGACGGATGAAATCGGAGATCTCGCGCGCAGTTTTCAGGAAATGGCCACCTTAAGAGAAAAGGCTGAATCCGCGTTGGCGAAACATGCGAATGATTTGGACCAAGAAGTGGAAAATCGAACCAAGGAATTGCGAGTTCTAAACGAAGAGCTTAAACAGTTTTCCTATGTCGCTTCCCACGATCTTCGCGAGCCCATCCGAAAAATCAGTACTTTCGCCGATTTAATTAAGCAGGAGTTCGGTCAAAACCTCAAGGGCAATGGGTTGGATTATTTGGCCCGTGTGCAATCTTCGGCGCACCGGATGGAAGAATTAATCGAGAGCTTGCTTGTGTATTCAAGAGCCAGTGAAAAAGAGAAAAATTTAGAAACCGTGGCTCTTGGAAAAGTCGTAAGCGACGTGTTGGCGGATTTGGAAGTCATGATCTCTAAATCGGGCACGAAAGTGATTGTGGACGGGCTTCCTGACGTCGTCGGGGATCACGTTCAGCTGCGGCAACTTTTCCAAAATCTGATCGCCAATGCGATTAAATTCCACTCCCCGGACAGGTCCCCCCAAATAACCATCCGGGCATCCCCGTTGAAAAATGATTTTGTGGAGGTTAGAGTTGAGGACAACGGAATTGGATTCGAAGAACGATTCGCGAATTTAATATTCAAACCGTTCGAAAGACTCCACTCCAAAGAAAAATACGAGGGAACCGGGATGGGATTGACCATTTGCAAAAAAATCGTCCAACAGCACGGAGGCGTCCTCTCCGCTGAAAGTGTTTTAGGCAAAGGTTCTCTCTTTATTTTTACCCTGCCGGTCCGGTAATCTCGCTTATGAAGAATAAAAAGAAAATTAATTTAATCGTCGCCGAGGATGATGACGATGATTTTTTTATGCTTCAGAAGGTGTTCGGAGAAAAGTGTCCCCATCTGACCTTGGTGAGATTTAAAGACGGAGAAGAATTAACGGAGTATTTGTTTAAGAAAAAATATCGGGATCTAAAAGGAGACCGGTCCCCCGTGATCTTGTTGGATTTAAACATGCCTCGAAAAGATGGGCGGGGAGCTCTCCAAGAAATTAAAAATGATCCAACCCTTCGCGTTATTCCCGTCATCGTTTTTACCACGTCGAATGCCGAGACGGACATGGTTCGTGTTTATGAGTTGGGAGCGGCGGCCTATGTGCTTAAACCGAGCAGCTATCCGGATTTTGTCAGCTTTGCCGAGTCTTTTGGCGAATGGTTGGAGAGAGTTTCCCTTCCCCTCCTGGATTAGTGCAGCAGCTTGGCCAGCTGCGCTTCTGCGTAAATTACCACCACCATCAAAATAAAAATCTCAATAATGATTGGCGTCATGGCTTTGATCCATTGGAAGGGCGTGTAGTGTTCGTTAATTTCTTTCTTAATGAAAGCGAAAGCGACCACCGATTGGGCTGAGCCAATATGCGTCCAACATCCCCCCGCTGCGTATCCTGCTATTTGAGCCATCGCAAAAAGATGGAGCACGTTCATCTCAAGTCCGTGCAGCGCGCGGCTGGCGAAGTCCGCTACCACGTTGTTATCCAGCAAGGCTGAAAGGAAAACCGCCCCCGTAAATTGGATTAAGGCGACAATGGCGACACCCAAATGCTCAATTCCATTATGAAGCCAAACGGTCATCTGGTCGAAAAATCCTGATTTTTGGAGAAGTGTTATCGATAGGAAAAGTGGAAATAAGAAGAGATATTCTTTGTATTCATGAACGGCTTCATGGATGGCCAATTTTCGGATATTTTTATATTTGTAAATGCCCATTAAAGCGACGGCGAATCCGGCGAACGAGGCGTAAAAAAGCGGAATTCGGTGATTAACGGCATGTCCAATTAATAGTCCGATGAAAGGAATAAATGAGAGTCCGGTGATCCATTGTGCCCGGATGCGCTTTTTTTGAACGTTTTCGAGAGCCTCTTTCAGTAAGTTTGTTTTATCGTGAAGCAATTCATTCGTGTCTAAAATTCTCCCATGACGCATCACCTGGAAAAAACGCAAGTCGGCAAGGTGGAGGTCCATGCTGTCCAGTTTGGACATGTCCACCTTCTGTTTGCCCAGCCGTTTTCGAAGATTGAAATACACGATGAAATAGGTCCCGATGGCCACCGGCAAACAGTATCGGAGAAAGAAAGCATTGGTTAAGTGCGGATGAAGATTGGCTTTCATAATTAGATTTGGAGGTTCCCCATAAGCAAGCCACATGCCGCACACGGTGGTAATAATAGTTGAAACGATGACGGAGAAAATAATCGGTTCCTCTTTGGATTTGGCCAGGAAAAGAATGATAACGAGCGTCCGGATCATGAGGCCAATCATGGAAACCCCATCCAAGATACCCGAAGCGAAAGAAACGAGGGCCGTGAGAATGGCGACGGTTGGAAGAATGCGGCCTTTGTTCTTCGTGAGAACGGCGAAGCTGACCGATTCGAGAATTCTCGATTGGGCGACCACCGCCACGAAAAACGTCAGACCAAGGATGAACAACATCGTATCCACATGGAAAAGCTGATCCAAGCCATGAAGGGTCAATAAATAGTGGTGGATTAGTTCGCTGGGAGATGATTGCGGCGTCCATCCGGTTGCGAAGGTGGCTCCGATAATAATCACGGCGCCGTAGGTGAGAGCGTTTTTGTCCAATTCGTAGCGCGTCGATCCAAAAACGAAGAGGGCGATGATGGTGAGGAAAACTTCGGTGGCGATCACACCCGCCGATAAATTGTCGGTGAAAAAGAAGATTCCTAAGGCTGCCGCGATACATCCACCCAAAAACCAGGCGCCGGGAATTCGAATATTAGGTTTCACAATCCCTCCAAGGAAGAAAACGGCCCACTCAAAGCGAACTCTGAGTGGGCCGTTTGAAACAATGCTTTAGTTGAGAGCAGCGTCGCCTCTTTCTCCGGTGCGGATGCGAACCGCTTCGGCGATGTTGGTGACGAACACTTTTCCGTCTCCGATTTGACCGGTTTTGGTCACTTTGCTGATGGTGGTTATGATCTCATCGACTTCTTTATCAGCGACCACAACTTCGATCTTGACCTTCGGAAGAAGGTCCACTTTATACTCCTGGCCTCGCCATTGCTGGCTGACGCCTTTCTGTTTTCCGTGGCCCTCGATTTCCGTTACCATGATGCCCGGGTAGCCTTTTTGTTCCAAGGCCGCCATGACATTGTCCAGACTGTCCGGACGGATAACCGCTTCAATTTTTTTCATATGGCACTTCCTTCTCTAATGCGTGATGGAGCTGCGTTCGTTTGAGCGCTCATCATAGCGCCCAGCGCTTGGTGAGAGGCTTTTTTCGAAACGAATTCCGGATAAGCCGTTTGACCATGCTCACCGATATCGAGACCTTCAATTTCTTCTTCAAGAGATACACGCAATCCAATCGTAACTTTAAGCGCGTAAAAGGCAATCAATGCTGTTGCAATCGTGAAAACGGCAACGGCGCCAACGCCCGTTAATTGAGCGATCAGCAATTTTGTGCCTCCTCCGAAGAGCAATCCATTTCCCGTCGTATTGGGAAGGAATTGATCTTGCGCGAACAGTCCGACGCAGATTGTTCCAAACACGCCACAACCCAAATGAACGGCCAACGCTCCAACAGGGTCGTCGAGTTTGAGTTTGTCAAACATGAGAACCAAGAACACCACCAAAACGCCGGCGATGGCTCCGATAATTGCGGAGCTTCCCACGCTGACGAAGGCGCAGCTGGCGGTGATTCCGACCAATCCGGCCAAGCAACCATTGATGGACATGCCTAAGTCGGGTTTACCCAAAAATAGCCACGAGGTGATGGTCGAAGTCAAAAGCGCGGCAGCAGCGGCCGTATTGGTGGTCACGCAGATTCGAGCGATGTCGGCAGGAATAGCGGCCATGGTGGAGCCGGGATTAAATCCAAACCATCCCAACCAGAGGATCAAAACGCCGATGGTTCCTGAGGTTAAGTTGTGACCCGGAATGGCATTTACTTTGCCATCTTTTCCGTATTTTCCAAACCGAGGACCCAAGACGATGACACCTGCCAATGCGGCCCATCCACCAACGGAGTGAACGGCCGTTGATCCGGCGAAGTCCCAGAAGCCCATTTTCGCCAACCATCCTCCGCCCCATATCCAATGACCGGTGATCGGGTAGATCAGACCAACCAATATAAAGGAGAAGACAATAAAGGAACCGTATTTGATTCTTTCCGCCACAGCTCCAGAAACAATCGTGGCCGCCGTTCCGGCGAACACCAATTGAAAAAAGAACTTGGCCAAGAAAGGAACCGTGGCCCAGCTGATCGCGCTGTAGACGCCTTGATAGGCATCGCCGGCTGCGGGGCTGTTATCGGCTCCATTTAATAGAAAGAGACCTTGCATTCCCATAAAGCCATTGCCGTCGCCGAACATAAGCCCCCAGCCTATCACCCAGAACGCGATTGAAGAAGCCGCGAACACGATGAAGTTCTTGGAGAGAATGTTCACACAGTTTTTGGCCCGAGCAAAACCGGACTCAACCATGGCGAACCCAAGGTTCATGAAGAACACCAACATGCCTGTCACCAGAACCCAGATCGTGTCCATCGCTACTTTTGAGTCGGCAAGTTTGGTTTGAAGATCTGCAACTTGCGTGGCAAGAGTATCGGCGGCCGCGGCGGGTTCTTCGGCGCAGATGAGCGAGGCGCCAATAGCGCCCATGATCATCAACGCAGATAGAAACACTGCTTTTTTATAACCAGATTTCATAATTCCTCCTGTTGAGACATAAAAAAAGGCATTCGCCCAAAACTTCTGGCGAACGCCTTCGTTCAAAAATCGCACACAACTTAGTATGCGGTCAAATCCAATGAAAATGCACCTTTGCACTTTTTTGGATTCGTTGAATCTATAAGAAGCGGGCTCCTCCAGCCTATCGGCATAGTGCTAATAATTTTTAAGCTATTAGCTTAACCCGAAATCGGCGACCCCTTAGGCGACGATCCTCTCGTTGTGGACCCAATGGATGGCCTGCTGAACCAAATTAAAATTGCTGTCAAGGTTACATTTGGCCCGAATGTGTTCCCGGTGGGCCTCCACGGTTTTCATGCTGATGCTGAGTTTTTCAGCGATTTGACGTGTTCCATATCCCTGGCCGATCAATTGAAAAACTTCAAGTTCTCGGTCGCTTAAGAGATTGATAGAAAAAGTTCCTGATTGGTGATTCGGTTTGACCAACTTTTGGAGGATTAATTCGTTGAAACCTTCGCTCACATATATATGGCCTTCCAATACTTGCCGGATCGCGCTCAAAAGCGTTGACGAACTCTCTCGTTTGTTGATGTATCCATTGGATCCCGCTCTTAAGGCCCGCTCGGCGTACAACTCTTCCTTGTGTGAAGAAAGGGTCAAAATCCGCATCTCGGAGTATTGGTCTCGAACGGCTTTGGCAAGGTCGATCCCGTTCATCCCTTCCAACACGATATCGATGATAATAAGATCGGGGTTAACTTTTTCCAATAATTTAAGGGCTCCGGGAGCGTCTGAAGCTTCCCCGCAAACAATCATGTCTTTTTCTTGAGAAATGATTTTGACCAATCCTTCCCTCACCACGGGATGATCGTCCACAATCAAGATCTTATATTTGGGTTTCATATTTTGACTCCTGTATCCTTATAAGCGATTTTCCCAATAAAAAAGCCCCAAGTCCCATGGGAACTTGAGGCTGCATCGCCTAACTAAAATTACGCCAACGCCGGCGCAACACCGAAGATTTAGCATATAGAAAGTGGGCCCGTCAATTATCTTTTGGTCGCGTGTCCCCTGTTTTTAAATTTGGCCTGTAAATCAATCATGATTTTTTGAATGGAAGTTTCAACCCAATAAACGACGGTTCGGTCGATCAGGTCATCCAAGGCTTGGCCCTCGAATTCCGATATCTGCTTTCTTTCCGGCCATCCGGCCAACAGGCGATAGCCTCTCCACAAATCTCTCTTATATCCGTGGCGTTCTCGCCATTCACTGAGATCGTATTTCCACTTATATCTTCCCAATTTAAGGACGGTGGGGCCATGTCCCGGTTGGCTGGAAGAAACGACTTCAAAAGAAAATTTAACGGGCATATGCCAGAGATCGATCTGGAAGGAAAGCAGCGTCGGCTGCATATGTCCAGTTTTGTTCATGCGGATTTTCACCGTCTTGTTTAAGGCATAAATGTCTTGGGGGTCTGGGAGGGGGTTGGGAAGTCTTTTGAAAATCCAGTAACTCCAAAGTTCTTTTAAGTACTGGTCGTAAAAAATTCCGTTTTCACCGTCCAAGGGATAAGTCCCGTTATTTATTAGCTTCCACTGGTACTGTTGTTGAGCATCCAGCGTATAGGCGTGACGTCCGCGCCAGGCTTCCCATAAGTTTTCGCGGGAATCCCGCTTCGGGTGGAAGGCCAGACTCTGAACGGTTTTTTCTTTTTTGTTGATTTGAAAATCAATCAACGCGGGGACGTTCCACATGCGAGCGACGGTCAATCCTTCGCTGTCTGTCATCCAATCCACTTCGCCAAAGTGGATTTCATTTCCCAATTTTCGGAATGATCCTCGACTGTCCGTTTCTAGATAATCGGCTTTAAACTCAACATTAATAAGGAGAGGGTCGGCCGCTAGCGGCAACGAAATGACGCCGGCGAGGATCAATCCGAGAAAGGTTTTCAAGTGCCTCGGTTTCGCATGAAAATGAAGCGCATCGTCGCCAGCGACGCCAAGGTCAGGCCAAACATGCAAACGACCATGGCCCCCGTCGGCGCGTCCCAATAGTAAGAAGCATACATCCCCAAGAAGCTAACCACCGCGCCCAGGGCCCATCCCAAAATGAGTCGCGTTCCAATTCGTTGGGAGAACAGCATGGCCGTAACGGGAGGAACAATCAGAAAGGAAAAAACCAACAGCACCCCGGCGATGGCGACAGACGAGGTCACGACGAAACCGAATGTGGCGTAGAACACGAAATCCCATAGACGCACATTATAGCCATGAACGCCTTTGGTTTCCGCATTGTGATCCGTTGATATTGCCAAGAGAGGCTTACGCCAAATCCAATGAAGAAAACCGATCAGCGAATAAATGAGCGCCATCTTAAGAATTTCCGGTTTACTCACCGCCAGGAGGTTCCCCACCAAGATATGTTTGATGTGTTCGCCGCCTTCGGGCAGCCGGTCCATGATGAGAATTGCGGCGGCAGCGCTCACGGCATAAGTAATACCGATAAATGCTTCCTGTGGAATTCGACTCTTTCTAGAACGGACGATGGAAAAAAAGCCGGCGCCCAGCATCGTAAATCCCAGCGAGAAAAAATAAGCTGCGCGCGCGTGCGGATCGTATCCCGCCAGAAGCGCCACCGCCGATCCAAGCGCCGCCACTTGGGCGAGCGAGAGGTCCACAAAAATGACTCCCCGCTCAACCACATGGAGACCCAAATACGCGTGGATTCCCGTCAGAATAAGACAGGCGATGAAAGGCCAGAACAATATTTGAAAAGCGTCCATTATTGTTTTCCTCCAGCGGCATCAGCCAATAGTTTTAAGTTGTGATCGAAGAGGTCTGTATAGGTGTCGACCCCTTGGATGGCGCCAACGGAAGGAGCAAAGATCAATAACTTTGATCCCGTGTCATGCGCTAGTTTTTCCGGAAGTTTGCTATCGAAGTAAGGCTCGATCAGTAAGACTTTCACGCCTTCATTTTTAATGAGTTGCGTCAGCCGGTGGATATGCGCGGGCGAAGGCGGAATACCGGGTTTGGGTTCGATGAAGTTCACCGTCACCAATCCAAACCGCTTTGTGAAGTTGGACCAGGAGTTGTGATAGAAAACCACTTTCATTCCTTTAAGCGGTTCCGCCAATTTGTTCCATTCCTTTTCTTTGTCGTTGAGTTTGGAATTGAACTTGGCGAGATTCGCATTGAATTCACTCGCATGCACGGGATCAAGTTGGCTTAAACGGGCGGCGATTGTTTTCGCCATGATGCGTCCATTTTCCGGATCCAGCCAGTAGTGCGGATTTCCAAAAGGATGAACGTCTCCTTTCGATCGATCCACTCCTCCTTGTTTTTCAAGGATATCGCAACCTTCCGACGCATCAAGAAATCCCGGATTGCCCGGGAGAATTTTTGAGTTCCGCGCATTGGACAAAAGGGGTCCCGCCCATCCCACTTCGAGTTCCAACCCAACTTGAATGAACAAGTCCGCCTTTTTCAACTTGAGTAGGTAGCTGGGTTTCGCGTCGATGAAATGTGGATCCTGATAACCCTTGGCGATCGAGACAACTTCCACTTGATCTCCCCCCACTTCTTGCGCAAGAGCGGCGAGGTCGCTGGTGGTCGTCACGACATTTAGTTTTGCAAACGAAACGGAGGATAGGCCGAGCATGATGCCGGCGGCGATTAAGATATTTAAACGATTCATAATTTTCTCCTTAGAATGGATGTGAGCCATGCGGACCGATGTTGTAGGTCAATTTGAGAAAGCCAATGTTTTCTTTGGTTCCATCATCGAGGTCGACGTGCCGCCCTTGCAAACTGATCAGGCTAAATTCAGACGGAGTAAAAGTCAGATAAATCAATCCGCCTTTTTGCTGAACATTCGCATCAGCCGGCAATTCGGAGTAATCGTACCTCACTCCCGTTCGCCATCGGCGCAGGAACTGATATTCCACATAGGAGAAATAGCCGAGACTATTTTCATGTGTGGTTGACGTGAGCTCTTTCTTGTTGACGAAAACTTCTGTCTGCCAAATGGCAGACCTATAAATCGCGCGCCTTGGGTTTTTCCAACGAAATGTCGCGTCCAACCCATAAAGTTCACTTCGGAGTGTTGTTGATGAGCCGGTCACGACATCCAATTCTTGTCCGGCCGCCCCATGGGCATAACTTCCGCCGGCGGTGAGGTTGATTGATTCGCTGAGATCGAAGAAGCTGGAAAGACGGCCCACATAAGTCAGATCTTTTTTGCGAGCTTTTCCAAAAGTTGGAACCTCTTCGGTTTCAGGAGTGGTGAACGCTTCCGCATCCAAGTTAAGAAGAAACATGGGGTTGGGAATTTGCCAGGAGAGGCTGGCGCCCGTTCCGGACAATCCCTCTTCTCCAAAATAATTTTCTTGAGCCACGGGCCGGTCGGCGAATGGAGTTTCAGGAGGATGCGTCCGATTGAACTTCCCAAAGTTGGCGCGAAACTTTCCCACTTTGAGAGCGAGATCGGCTGGCAGATTGAAGAAGTTTAAATATCCTTCTTCCAATTCGATCTCATCTTCATGAACCGAGATAAAGAAATCGGCTTTGGCGTAAGGATCAACAATAGATTGAAATCCGATTTCCATCTCTTTTAAGCTAAAGGCGGACGCATCTTCTTTTTCAACGGGGCGGTGGCCCGCCTCCGCTTGGAACCATCCAATGACGCTGATATTGGGATTCGCCAAATTAGAAGCCTGCAACGGACTTTCGGCAAAACTGGCTGACGTGAGACTGAATACAAAGACGGCAAAAAATAATCCTTTTAATTTCATAGGAATCCTCTTTTAAACGAACAGCTCCCCAAGTAAAGACGGAGCGATGACGGTTTAAGCCTGTGAGACGGGGTTAGGCGATGGGCAGAGGAGCGGGTGGACCGCGTGGGTTTTCGAGGAGAAGGGTGCTGGAAGATTCCGCAATATAACGAAATCCATTCAGTGATTCAGTGATAACAAAAGAGGGAGTTGCAAATGATGGGACGGAAACCGCGGTGTCAGCGGAGGTTTGGCAAATGCCGCAATGGCTGGAAGAATTCTGATTGATATGCCCCAAATCCAAATGCCCCGCATGCAGCACAATCGCGCCGGACGCAGCCAAAGCCAAAACAACGGCAAGAGATCGGAGAAATTTCTTCATCTGTGCAACAAGTATTACTTTTGGCGGAAGGGAGTCAAGGGAATTTTGGCCAAAAAGTGTCTAGTGATTCAGCGCTAATAGCATTCTTCGATGAAACGTGATAGCTCGCTGTAATCTTCCTGATCGGCCTTCTTCATAGCTTGAATGTATTTTTGTCGAACTTGGGCTCCCTTTTCCATGCGCTGAATCTGCGGCCATTTCGGCAATGGATGATTTCGCGAGTGGAAGGAAATATCCGTCACTAGTCTGGCGTGTCGGCCATTTCCATTTTTGAACGGATGGATTCTTGTCAGTCGATTTTGTAGGCGTGCGGCGATTTCGATGGTGGGCATTTTACTTTTCGGTGAATTCCAATACGCAAAATCGCCACACAAGACTTTGATTTGTTCTGGAATTTTATGCCAATTGATTCCCATATTTACTTCGGCGGTCCGATACTTGCCGGCCCAATCCCAAATTTCACCGAGCATATCGAGATGGACCCGCCGAATAAAGTCTTCGGTGAGCCATTTGCCATCGGGTGATTTCCTTCGGGCGCGATAAATGTGCTTTTGATAGGCACGGTCAATACCCTCCAATTCGGCCGCGTCCCGCGCTCGTTTGTCGGCAAGTTGGGGTTGGAGAAGTCCCGATTCATCATCACCTGGCGTTGCCCCAGCCGTTTTTGAGTTGTCACTCATCGTCGCGCCATAAGCGTTCGCGTTTGTCATTAATAATCTCGTCAGTACGTTTTTCTAAAAGGCTGCGAAATATTTCGGAGTCCGGAGCTTGGTTTTCCAGTGCCATCGTACCCGAAGACTGCTTCAAGCGTTTCAGCGCTACCGCGCGCGCTCGATTGCGGAGCAATTCTTCGATGGGTTTCATTGGGTAAGGTTCGATAACCATCTTGCAAGATAGAGCGTCAAAAATACGTCGCACAGTGCTTACTTGTGGATCGGTTTTTCCCACTTCTATACTCGCGATATGAGATTGGGGCAGCCCTGACCGTTTAGCGAGTTCAGCTTGGCTCATCCGAAGTGAGGTTCGCAGAATTCGAATCCAATCTGCGTGAGATGGCTCCGCCCCTGCCGATTTGCCTTGAGGCTTCAGGTGAGAAATCGAAATATTTTCCATGATATTTAGGCGTTTTCGTGTTGTCATAATATAAAATATAGCTGTTTAAACAGATTAAATCAATACATTTATATCTATTTTAACAGATAATTATATGTATTAATAATCTGTTTAATTAGATTAATATACCCAAAAATGCTTGATTTCAATTGAAAGGATTCTTAGAAGATGGTGTTCAAATTCCTCCAAGGCATATCTCCTCCTGTGAATCTTGATATGCCGTGAAGTGTAAACAATGTGCCCGGTATGGACTGTAAAGGATGTGGTCGGTAAGTACAAAAATTTCGGAGCGGTGGGAATTGAACCCACGACCTCACCCACCCCAAGGGTGCG
>CAZJOE010000025.1:0-11279 GCA_964547555.1 uncultured Elusimicrobia bacterium
CCTTGGAGAATTCAATTTTATTGGGGATGGAAAAATCTTTAGCGGGAATTCCTTTGAGCGCTTCTCTCATGATGTCCGTCCACAGGGGGACCGCGACGTGCGAAGCGGTGAGACCTTTTTTAAGAGGCCGAAAGTCGTCATACCCCACCCACACGCCGCACACAATATCGGGCGAATATCCAATAAACAATAAGTCCCGCTGATCTTGCGTGGTCCCTGTTTTACCAGCCACCGGTTTGCGAAGACGTTTCGCGTACCATCCGGTTCCGCGCTCCACCACTCCTTGCATCAGGCTCGTTATAAGAAAACAGGTTTGAGCATTAAGCCGGGATTCAACTTTGGGTGATTGTTCTTCAATAACGGCGCCATGCCGGTCTAAGACGCGTTCATAATAATAAGGTTCAGCGTGAAGGCCTCCGCTGGCCAAGGTTCCATACGCATTGGTCAGTTCAAGTAAATTCGTCACGGACGTGCCCAATGCCAAGGACAACACGGAGGTCAAATTGCTCTTGATGCCGGCTTTGTGCCCCAGCCGAACAACGGACCGCGGTCCGATGCTGTCGATAATACGGACAGAGATAAGATTGCGGGATTTTTGAAGTCCGGTCCTAATGGTCATGGGGCCAAAGAATTTTCCATCAAAATTTTGCGGACGCCAGTAGCGTTTCATAAGTTCAGTCCGTTCTTTTTTCTCCATCGCGGCCAGTTCTTTGGGCGTCATCTGAAGGTTGTCCAAGATCGCTGCTTCGGTTTCGGCATAAGTGGTGGTTTCGGCCAGAAGCGTTGGATCGGACTCCATATCAACGTAGATCAGGGGATAATCATCGACGATGGTGGAAGGCGTAAAATTTTGTTCAAGGGCCGCGGCCCACACAAATGATTTGAAAGAAGAACCCGGTTGCCGTTGCGCTTGAATGGCGCGATTAAATTGAGATTCCCCGAAGTTTCGTCCGCCCACCATGGCGCGAATGGCGCCGGTTTGAACATCCATCACAATCAACGCTCCTTGGATATTAGGAGGCGTGGTAGAAATGAGAACCTGCTGGGTCGTTTTTTCTTTTAAGTCTTTGGTGTACTCCTGCAAAGTGGCCGTCGCGAATTTCAAATCATATTGGGCGAGATGGCTCTCTAGAATGGTCTCAGCGGCTTTTTGCAGGTTGAGATCCAAGGTGGTTTGAATCGTAAGCCCGCCTTGTTCCAGAAGCTCTGATCCATAGACTGGGTCTAATTTTTTCCTAATTTCTTCTAAGAAGTAAGGAGCTTCTTTAGATTTTCTTTTGACACCCGGTTCCGGCAGGAGCGCTCCGTTGGCTTCTGCTTCTTCAACCTCATTAATGAATTCCATGATCCGCATTCTTTTGAGAACGTGGGTCCTTCTTTCTTTGGCCAGATCCGGATTCTTTAATGGAGAATAACGGTTGGGGGAACGGATGAGACCGGCGAGAAGCGCGCACTCGGGCAGGTTTAATTCCTGCGCGTGTTTATCAAAATAAAGTTTGGCCGCCGCCTCCACCCCATAAGCGCCGCCGCCAAAGTAGATTTGATTCAAATAAAGTTGGAGGATTTCTTCTTTGGAGTAGCGGTATTCAATTTGCAGCGTCAAAAGGAGTTCTTTAAATTTACGAATGATGGTTTTTTCGCGAGTGAGATAAATTGTTTTGGCGAGTTGCTGGGTAAGGGTGGATCCCCCTTGAACCACGCGCCCCGCTTTAAAATTAGCGAAGGCCGCCCGGAGAATGGCGCCGGGATCAATGCCCCAATGTTTATAAAAATCCGCGTCTTCAGTGGAGATGAGAGCGTTTCGAATATCAACCGGAATCTTGGTTAAAGGAACCGTGGTCCGTCTTTCTGTAAAAAACTCTCCGACGGAAAGTCCGTGAATATCAACAACGTTCGTGACCAGCGGGGGAACATACTGACCCAATTCATCCACGGAAGGGAGGTCTTGAAGGGCCGACCGGACAAAAACGGCAGAAATAATCACAAACCCGGCCAACGTCATAAAAATAGCCGCCACCATCGATGTTTTAAGATTCCGTTTCATGTCTCAGCGAATCTATCAAATACTATAATCCAGTGCCTCTCCAACTCTTTTCCGGGATCATCTAATGGTAGGATGGAAGACTCTGAATCTTCTCGTCTAGGTTCGAATCCTAGTCCCGGAGTTCGACTCCAATTTAAAACCAATAAAAAAAGGCGAACGCTCGAAAGCGTCCGCCTTTTTGTTTTAAACGGTTTGGTTATGGTTTGCGGGTGTAGGTGATTTCCATCATCAAGAACTTTTTCCCGTCTTTATCATTGGTGTACATTTCATAAACGTGGTTGTTGTTGTCGATGAATTTTGTGACGTTGCGGAAGGTTTTGGTTCCTTCCATGGGACAGGAGGCGCTGCTGGTTTCGGTCAGGATTTTGGTCCCAGCGTCATATTGTCCGTGAGAAATCATGATGCCAGTGGCCATGGTGTCAATCCAGGTGCTGTCGTATTGCTTTTTCTCGTTGTCGTAACCCATGAAAGCCCGGCCTTCAAACGGCTGGCCCATCGACACGCCTTTGACTACAGATTCGATAAATCGTCCACCCAAGATCCACTGGGAATCGGTTGTTCCGGTTGATTCTTCCGGCTTGGTTCCGGGCGCCATCCACCATTTGATTTTGTGCGTGAACGATCCCACTAAAGGATTGAGGGCTTTATGCGCCTCTCCCGGCGTCGCGTACGCGGTCCACTTCTGCATCATTTCCGCTTCGATGGCGGCGTCTTTTTTGGATTTTTTTGCGGCTTTTTCTTTGGCCATCATTGGCGCACATATTAAAGTGGCGCCCATCAGCAGCGATATTAACTTCAGTTTGTTTTTCATTGATTATTTCCTCACTTAGCGATACATTTTTTAAGGCGTCAATATTAGAAATTAAAGAAATAAAAAGGACTTTCATCTCATGAAAAACCTCTCACGAACTCAAACCAGGTCTTTGCTGATGTTGTCATTGATTCTTATTTCGACGGTTGGCGTTTTGTGGGCTTTTACCATTTTCTTTCGAAGTCCCATTCCGACCATGCGTTGGACGTGGATCGAAGGTCGGCGTCGATACGATGTCGGTCAATATCCGACGAAACCCGTGGCCCAAGTTGTTGTTCCCCGGACTTCCACCGATGGGATCCAATTAAATGCTTTAACTCCTCTGAAAGGAATTTTGTCGGGATTTACTGTCGATGGGCAGATCGTCCCTTATTATCTGACGGCGGAAGTTCCCGCTGTAAAGTTGCTTGGTAAAAAGACAGGGGACGTCATAGAGTTTGGCGCCAAAGTTCAAGTTAAATACAAAGAGGTGGAGTGGATTTTCGACGACGTTATTTCCGGCGTGGCACCTGGAACCATTTTAATCACGATCAGCTCCAGTGACGTGGTCCATGCCATTTTGAAATTTGGGAGTGTGCCGCTGGGGTTCCATGAATTGGAATTTGGAAGGAATCTTCAAATGGCAGGAATGCCTATTCCTCTTCAAAAACCTCGCCCCTCTCCCTCTCCGGGCGCCAGTCCTTCCAAACGCACTCCTCTTGTGGAGTACATGAAAAAGATCCGTTAATCGTTGGGGCGAGCCCTGTTTATAATGCTTCTTTGCCCAGGAGGTCCCGTACGGCGGGGGCCAAGGAAGGGACGAGGTTCACGGCTTTTTGAGCCAATTCCCGCGCTTTTTGGGTTTCGCCGAGGGCCCATTTCGCTTTAGAAGAAAGGAAAAACATATTTCCAGCGCCTCCTTGAGAAGGTCCATTTTTGAATCCTTCCGATAGCGCCTCATAGGACGCGGCCCATAATTTACGGCTCCCTTCAGGATCGGAAAGTTGAATTTTTTCCGCATCCGCTTGAAGCATTTGTCCGTAGCAGGCCCAGCCGAACCAGGCCCGAGGGGCTTGTTCCGTCGCGTTTTTCCAAAGCATTCGTTCACTCTGCCACACGGACAACTGAATCCAGGTTAGACCGCTTAAGAAAAAAATAACGGAGACGGCTAAAATTTTCTGCAAGGGACGGGACGTGATTCGGTCGTATGAAAGTCCGGCCATCCAGCACAGTCCGATGATGGGAACATAGAGAAGTCTTTCGGCAAATAACGTGGTGAGGGGAACAATATTTGAACCCGGCAACCAAAAAATAAAAACTGCCCCTAAGGCCAGGGCCCATCGGGGAGAACGGCGCCAGGCATAAACAAAAAAAGAGGCAAAAACGCCTAGTAGAAAAAAACCCAAAATAACTTTGGGATCCGTTAGCCGCGTGGCGACATCAATGTCTGAATAGGTCACTCGCAATCGATCGGGCCAGAGAAAGGTTTTCCAATACAAAGGCCAAATTTGGGCGACATTGGCCAAGTTGGAAATAAGGCCGCCCCCTTTATAGACGGAAATTTTGACCTGCCCCAACATAGTAGAACGAAGCGCCAGATAGGAACACACGAGGATGAAAGACACGCCATAGTGAACCCACCGTTTTTTAAAACCTTTCAAATGATCCATCAATAGAAAGAAAACAGGAATGACGACGGCAATTTCACGTGTCAGTAAACTCAAAATGAGAGTTCCATAAGTAGCGACAGCCCATCGAGTTTGTTGGCGGGTTTGAAATAGAAACCAACTGCCGATACAAGACAAAAGAAAAAACATTCCGAGGACATTGGTCCGCTCCACGATCCAAACAACGGATTCGGTTTGAACGGGATGATTCAAGAAGATAAGCGCGGAGAATAAAGCGGCCGGCCAAGAGAGAGATAAAAGTCCCATTCCCAGGAAAAAAAAGAGAACGCCATTAAGTCCGTGGATTAAAATATTTTCGGCGCGGTATCCGGCGGGAAATAATTTGAATAAAGTATAGTCTACCGCGAAACTAAGCGTCACCAAGGGTCGGTAGCTATCCTTGTGCAGTGCGGTGATACTGGATTGAGTTGAAGGATCGGTAAAAAATCGTCCGGAATTTTTTAAAGTTTGAATAGATTCATTGGTGGCCACGCGCCATAGATCATCGTAAACAAAAGGATAGGGAAGAGACTTGGCATAGAGAATGAAAACGTTCGCCAACAGCAACAAACCCAACAGAAAGGATTTCATGTGAGTGAAGATACCAATGCTTTAAAGCCTGCACAATGCGGCCTTTGCGGCGCCGATGATTTCCAAATCCTGTATCAACGAAAGAAATCATCAAATCCAACGGAATCAATTCAAGCGCAAGCAACAACGGACGTTTATGACGATTACGGCCAAATCGTGAAATGCCGACGCTGTACCTTTATTTATCAAAACCCTCGCCCCAATGAAGACACTTTTCTGGATGCTTACATCAATATGAGGGATCCAGGCTATCAAGAGGAAGACGATTCGCGGGCCATTAATGCTCACCGCTCGCTCCATTTCATTAAATCGTTCAAAAAATCCGGATGGCTGTTGGATGTGGGATGCTTGACGGGACATATCTTAAACGCCGCCCGTCTTAATTTTGAAGGAACGGGCATTGAACCCTCCAAATGGGCCGCTGCCTTTGCTCGGGACCAAATGAAGTTGAATGTCATGCAGGGAGTTTTTGAAAAAATAAATATAGAGAAGGAAAACTTCGATGTTATTACCATGGCGGACGTGATTGAGCATTTTTCAGATCCCTTGAGCGCTTTAAAAAAAGCTCATTCTCTTTTGGCCAAGGGGGGAATTCTTTACCTGATCACGCCCAATATCGCGAGTTTGAGCGCGAACATTTTGGGTTCCTACTGGTGGGGTTTGCGTTCCGCGCATTTTGTTTATTTCACGCCCCGTACGATGGAAGAGATGCTTCAGAAGGCGGGGTTTAGGCTTTTAAAGATGCGCTCTTACGGGCGGATCTTTACTTATGGGTATTGGATCAGCCGTTTGAAAAACTACCCCGCCTTTCTCTCCAAGCCCTTGATGTTCGCGATTGAAAAAATGGGCCTGGGTCAAAAAATGGCTTACATCAACACCTTCGATTCATTCGAATTGTGCGCCATAAAAGATTAAATTGCTTCCGTTAAAAATTCTTCCACCGCCTGAATAAAAACTTCTCCATAAGCCTTCTGTTTCTTTTCTCCGACGCCGCGGATTTTTGAAAAATCCGACTGACTCGCGGGACGTCGCCGAGCGATTTCACGCAGGGTGTCATCTGAAAAAACAATATAGGCGGGGACATTTTGTTGATCGGCCAATTTTCTTCGCA
This sequence comes from uncultured Elusimicrobia bacterium, assembly GCA_964547555.1. Lineage (GTDB taxonomy): Bacteria > Elusimicrobiota > Elusimicrobia > F11 > F11 > CAZJOE01. Next base: position 6,204 of record CAZJOE010000025.1, read on the forward strand.
GGACGCGAAGACGTTGAAAGAGCGCATCTTCACCAGAGACAACGGTTGGTTCTTGAGAGAATTTTTGTTCGGCCACAGGTTTGGTGAGCTGAATGGGCCGCCGGTCGGTGAGGGCGGTGAGTCCCGTCGGCGTTAGTTCCAGCGTGGCCATCATCCCTTCGGCCTGTGATAAAAAGCCCATTCGTAACAACTCGCGACCGATCGACTGCCATTCTTTTTTACCGAATTCATTTCCAATCCCATAAGTTGAAAGGCCATCGTGGCCCCATCGGATTATTTTTTCTCCGCGCGACCCTCGCAACACATCGACAATATGGTTCAGCCCCACATTAAATCCGCTTTTTTGTTTGATCCGGTAAAGACAAGAAAGGAATTTCTGGGCGGCCACGGTGCCGTCGAATTGGTCCCGAGGCGTCAAGCAATTGTCGCAGTTCGGACATTGCGGCTCGGCTTGCTCGCCGAAATAGCGCAGCAAGAATCGCCGGCGACATTCGGTCGTTTCGGAAAAATGGATGATGTCTTGAAGTTGCCGTCTGGCCACCGCTTGTTCGTTGGGATCTGTTTTCATGTCGATGAAATGATTTTGTTTGTGGGCATCGCCAGCATTGAAAAGAAGGAGGCAATGGCTGGGAAGTCCGTCTCGCCCGGCACGTCCTGTCTCCTGATAATAACCCTCCACGTTTTTGGGCAAGTCGTAGTGGACGACAAACCTCACGTTGGATTTGTTGATGCCCATACCGAAAGCGATGGTCGCGCAAATGACTTGAACATCATCTCGTAGAAAAAGATCTTGGTGGCGGGACCTTTCTTTGGCTGTTAATCCCGCATGGTAAGGTTTGGCTTTGATACCGTCCGCGGACAATTTATCAGCCAGTTCTTCGGTTGTTTTCCGGCTTTGGCAGTAAACGATCCCGCTTTCGGTGGGTCGGGCCTTTAAGAAACCGAGAAGTTGAGGATAAGGTTTGTGCTTCGGCGCCACTTGATAGTGGAGATTGGGTCGATTGAAACTTGCCACATAACAACGGGGATCTTTTAAATTGAGATGTCGGACAATATCTTCCCGAACGCGAGTGGTTGCTGTGGCCGTGAGGGCCATAAAAGGCGTGTCGGGGAAATGGGCTCGCAACTCTTCCAGCCTTCGATATTCAGGTCGAAAGTCATGGCCCCATTCGCTGATGCAATGGGCCTCATCCACTGCAATAAGGTCCACTTTCCAGGATTGAAGTTGGGTGATGAAGTCCCCCAGCATGAGGCGTTCCGGCGCCACATATAAAAGTCGCGTACTCTTCTCGTGAAGTTCCTTCCAGCGTTGGCGGGCTTCAATAGCTGTTTGGGAAGAATTTAAAAACGCGGCCGGGATTCCATTGGCTTCAAGCGCGTCGACCTGGTCTTTCATGAGCGCGATCAGAGGTGAGATGACCAGCGTCAGCCCACCCTTGGCAAGAGCCGGCAATTGAAAACAGAGCGATTTTCCGCCCCCGGTTGGCAAAAGCGCAAAGACGTCTCTTCCCGCAAGAGCATCCTTGATGATCTCTTCCTGTAAAGGTCTGAACGAGTCGTATCCGAAGTGTTTTTTAAGAAGTGGCAGCAGTGATTCTTGATTCATATTTATTCTCCTCTTGTTTTATGTTTGAGGGACGGCCATTTGATGAGGAGGGGAAGCAATTCTTGTGAAGGGAAGGCATTTATATAACAAATGACCGCGACAGTTCCAGGTTTATTCCACTTCTCGACGGAAAAACAGGCCGGACAAAATATTTGAAATTCGAATTTTTTCGAAAACTTTGTTATGATGCGTCGACGAAAAAATGATTTGCCGAGGAATGGTCCGAGTGAAATGTTGACGGTTGAAAAACCGATCCGAGAAATCGTCCGGGAAAACCGGGCGAGCCTTCACACACCTTATTATCTTATCGATGAAGCGCGTCTTCTTAAGAACATGGAGAAGATCGCGTTGGTGAAACAAAAATCCGGCGCGAAATCCGTTTTGGCGCTTAAATGTTTTTCCACGTGGAGCGCGTTTGATTTGATGCGACCCTATTTGGACGGCACCACCAGCAGTTCTCTTTATGAGGCCCGCCTTGGCCATGAAAAATTTGGGAAAGAAGTCCACGCCTACAGCGTTGCTTTCGCGGCGGAAGAAATCGAATCCGTCCGGAAATTCGCCACCAAGATCATTTTTAATTCCACGTCCCAGTTAAAACAATTTCTTCCGCTGGTGAAAGGTCTTCCGCTGGGACTTCGCATCAACCCCGGCGTGAGTCATTCCCATTTTGATTTGGCGGATCCCGCCAGAAAATGTTCCCGGCTCGGGGTGATGGATCTCGAAGAGATCAACAGCGTGGCTTCTTCCATCACGGGCGCGATGTTTCACTGCAACTGCGAAAATGATGAATTTGAAAAGTTTGCGGCGATCGTGGATCACATCGCCGACAAATATGGAACACTCCTCAAGAAATTGGAATGGGTCAGTTTGGGTGGCGGGCTTTACTTCACGAAAGAAGGCTATCCCCTGGACGCTTTCTGCCAAAAGCTTTTAGAGTTCTCCAAAAAATTTGACGTCCAAGTTTATTTGGAGCCCGGCGAAACAGCGGTGACGCAATCCGGTTTTTTGGTCACTCAAGTCATCGATATCGTGCACAACCAAGGCGATATCGCCATCGTGGACGCCGCCGTTGAAACGCACATGCTCGACCTTTTGATTTATGGGACGCCCGGCAAAGTGGATCTTCCTCCCTCGGGCGGAAAAGGATTTACTTATACGGTGGCGGGCCGGACGTGTTTGGCGGGAGACATTTTCGGCACCTATACATTTCCAGAAAAGCTTGAAGTGGGAAGCTTGATTCCTTTTTTAGATGCGGCCGGTTACACCATGGTTAAAAAAAATTGGTTCAATGGTGTCGCGATGCCTTCCATTGTGGTGCGGCGGTTGGATGGACGCATGGATCAAGTTCGAAAATTTACCTATGAAGATTATCTTAATAGCTTGTCCTAAGGAGGTGGTTAATAAATGAAATCAAAATCGGTCACAAATACGCTTATCGTCGGAGCAGGAGGCGTCGCCCATGTGGCGGCCCATAAATGCGCTCAAAACAACGACATCCTGGGAAACATTTGTATCGCTTCCCGGCGCAAAGAGAAGTGCGACAAAATAATCGAGAGCATCAAAAGAAAAGGAACCCTCAAAGACCCTTCCAAGAAAATTTATTCCAAGAAAGTAGATGCGCTCAATGTTCCTGCTTTGACGAAACTCATCAAAGACACCCGATCCACCATTGTCCTCAACTTAGGCAGCGCGTTCGTCAACATGTCGGTATTGGAAGCTTGTATCAAAGCGGGCGTTACTTACATAGACACCGCCATTCATGAGGACCCCAAAAAAGTATGTGAGGATCCGCCCTGGTACGCCAATTACGAATGGAAGAGAAAAGATCGCTGCGCTAAGAAAGGAATCAACGCAATTCTTGGCGTCGGTTTCGATCCGGGCGTGGTGAATGCCTATTGCGCCCATGCCGTCAAACATGATTTCGACAAAATCGACACCATTGATATTCTCGATGTGAATGCCGGTAGCCATGGAAAATATTTCGCGACCAACTTCGATCCCGAAATTAACTTCCGTGAATTTAGAAAAGTTTGGACTTACGTTAATCGCAAATGGGTCACCGCGCCGGTTCACGGTGAAAAATGGGTCTATGATTTCCCGGTGGTGGGAAAACAACCTGTCTATTTGACGGGTCATGATGAACTTCATTCCCTGGCGAAGAATATCGACGCCCCCACCATTCGTTTCTGGATGGGATTTGGAGATCACTACATTAATGTTTTTAACGTCCTGAAAAATATCGGAATGCTTTCCGAGATCCCTGTTAAAACAGCGGAAGGTGTGGAAGTTATTCCCTTGAAAGTACTTAAAGCCGTATTGCCTGACCCTCTGTCCCTGGCCCGAAATTACAAAGGACTCACTTGCATTGGAGTTTTGATTAAGGGTGAAAAGAAGGGTCAGCCTAAAGAAACCTTCACTTATAACGTTTGCGATCACGCGCTGTGTTTCAAAGAAGTCGAATCGCAGGCGATCTCTTACACCGCCGGAGTGCCTCCTGTCACGGCCGCTATTTTAGTCGCCCAAGGTGTCTGGAATCCAAAAACAATGGTGAACGTTGAAGAATTAGATCCCGATCCTTTTCTCACCCTCTTGGGAAAAATGGGTCTGCCAACGGAGTTTCAGGTGAGGGAACCCGCAACCGTTTCTGCTTAACGCTTGAGAAAATTTGGGAAACACCTACCGCTGTTATTCCTAGCGGGATTCGCTGCAGCTTTTCTCATTATTTGGCGTCGTCTTTTTTTTGAAGGAAAAGTTCCTTTAAATGGAGACACTTTCAGGTTCTTTTACCCTTCCTGGGAAATTGGCAGGAGCCTGATCAAGGAGGGCGGTTTCTTCCTTTGGGATCCGTTTCGCAACATGGGCCAGCCCTTCTTGGCGTCTCCTCAAAACTTAGCGCTTTATCCACTGCGATTGTTGTTTCCTTTCCTTTCCTATGTTCGTTTTCAGCAGGTCAGTATTCTCTTTCACGTGGCCGTGGCTGGACTTTTCTCTTACCTCCTGGCCCGACACTGGTTTAAAGATCGCGGGGCGGCCCTCTTGGCCGCTGTTGGGATGAGTTTTAATGGATATTTTTTTTCTAGAGCCGGATATCCCTCTGATTTCATGACCATGGCATGGTTGCCTTGCGTCGTTTATTGTCTGACCACGGAACGAAGAACGGGATTGGTGATTTCCTTGCTTATGATGTGGCTGGCCGGATTTCCGCCATTTTTTTTGATGACGGTCCTTTTTCTATTGGTTTATTGCGCTGTTTCTCCCCATCCCAGGAAATATTTTTCCCATTTTATATTTGGTGGAATCATGGCCGCGGGCTTATCCGCCGTTCAGTCGCTGCCTTTTTTGGAATTAGTCAAAGAGTCTTACCAAGGTGTTCTTAATATTAAAGGTGAAGTAAATCTTTTTTCTCTCACCCCCGCTTTTGGCTTTAAACATTTGTTATATCCCTCCTTTTTTCTTCATTCCTTTACGGA
>CAZJOE010000026.1:0-11261 GCA_964547555.1 uncultured Elusimicrobia bacterium
TGGGACACAATCATCTTTCAGCCAAACGGCTTTCGCTGGAATCTCTCTGATGAAAAAAAAGGCCATTGTTTTATTGTCCGGCGGACTCGATTCCGCCGTTTCTTTGTGGTGGGCGAAAGACGCGGGCTATGGGTGCCGCGCGATTTCTTTTGATTATGGACAGCGACATAATAAAGAACTCCTTCAGGCCAAGAAAATCGCCCGCGCCGCCGACATTTCTTGGGAGGTTGTTAAAATCCGTCTTCCTTGGAGCCGGTCTTCTTTAACGGATAAAAAATCAGAACTGCCCGCTCACACGTTGGCTGAAATTTCTCATCCGGGAATCCCTTCAACCTATGTGCCGGGGCGCAATACCTTGTTCTTAAGTTTCGCGATGTCCCTCGCTGATCAAACCGAGTCAGACGCTCTTGTGATAGGCGCCAATGCGATTGATTATTCTGGATATCCGGACTGCCGTGGGCCATATCTCAAAGCTTTTGAGCGCGTTGCCAATTTGGGGAGCAAAAGCGGTTCGGAAGGGAAAATAAAATTAAAGATCTTGTCGCCCCTTCTCAAGTTAACCAAGAAAGAGATTGTGATTTTAGGGGCCAAGCTTTGCGTCCCCTTCGATTTGACCTGGTCCTGTTACAAAGGGGGGAAAAATCCCTGTGGTTGGTGCGATTCCTGTTTGCTTCGGGCCAAAGGTTTTTACGAAGCCGGAATCGAAGACACGGCGCTATGAGCGCTTACGTGAGCGAAATCTATTCCTCCATTCAAGGCGAAGGCCCTTATACGGGAGAACCCCAAGTGTTTGTCCGCTTGGCGGGCTGTCCCCTGCGATGTAATTATTGCGACACGCCCGATTCTTTAACCGTGAAAGGCCACCCCAAGCTGAGCGCCGATCAAGTTTGTAAGGAAGTCGTCCGCCTTGCGAAAGCGGAAAAGATTAAAACGGTGAGTGTCACGGGAGGAGAACCTCTGGCCCACGTACTTTTCCTAAGGGAGCTTTTGCCCCTCTTAAAAAAGAAAGGATTCAACGTTTATTTAGAAACAGCGGGAATTCATCCGGAGGCCCTTAAGAAAGTCATTCAATTCGTGGACGTGGTTTCCATGGACATTAAGCTACCCAGCGCCACGCGTAAAATTTTTTGGAAGCAGCACGAAGCTTTTTTGGAAATCGCTCAAGAGAAAGCGTTCGTTAAAATTGTGATTGAAGGACATTCTAAAGATGAAGAAGTAGACCGGGCCCTTTCCATTCTTTCCAAAAGAAAACGACCTCCTCGCCTGGTGCTTCAACCCGTGACGTCTATGGGCCCCGATATTGTTCCGCCGACGCCGGAGCGTCTGAGCTTTTTATTTTCCCGCGCCAAAGCCAGCTTGCCGGAAGTTTTTATTATGCCCCAGCAGCACAAAATTTGGGGGGTTCGTTGAAGGCCCAAAACAGCCTTGTTTGCCTGCTGACTGATTTTGGTGTTAAAGATACTTACGTTGGTGTCGTCAAAGGAATATTGTTGGCGGCCGTTCCCTCTCTTCAACTTGTTGATTTAACTCACTCCATCCCGCCTCAAGATATACGGGCCGCCGCTTTTGAACTCATGGCCAGTGTTTCCGAATTTCCAAAGAACACGATGTTCATTTCCATTGTCGATCCCGGCGTGGGAAGCGACCGAAAGATCCTGTATGCCGAGGGGGGAGGGCATCGATTTATGGCGCCGGACAATGGGCTCCTCTCCTGGGTTTTTAAAAATAAAAAACCGACTAAAGTGATTGCCATTGATCCAACTTTTCATGGCCGAGATATTTTTGCTCCCATGGCAGGTCGGATTTTAAAGGGAGAAGCGCTTTCCAAAATGGGAAAGGCCGTTAAAACCTGGGAGAAACTTACCTTTCCCCAAGTGAAAAAAATTGGCTCCCAATGGCAAGGAGAAATCCTGCACGTGGACGGCTTTGGAAATTTGATTACAAATTTCTTGTCGAAAGATCTCGCGCCTCTGAGGAATTCGTCCAAGGTTTGGTTTGATTTCGGCGCATCGGATAAACCCTTGACCGTGAGGGGCTTGGCCGATTCTTATTCAGCGGTGGACAAAGGAAAATTTTTAGCCATTCCCGGTTCGGCCGGCTTCATTGAAATTTCAGTAAGAGAGGGCGACGCTTCCCAATCAGCCGGAATCTCCCGCGGTGCTCCGGTCACCGTGCACTTTCGAATTTAATGTCCTTTTCCCGCCAAAAAATATTGGTCTTTTTGTTTCCCTTGTTGTTGGCCGCCCCCTTTTTAAACCGTGCCTATTTTGTGGACGATAGTTATTTCGTTGAAATCGCCTCGTGGCTTAAAGATCATCCCGGCCAGCCGTATCACTTCAGAACCGATGACGCCGCCCTGCAAAGCCGGGGTTGGGAAGAGAATGGATTTGTCCGGATGGTGAATCCTTTGGTCCATCATTATTTTTTAGCGGGGCTTTTAAAAATCGGGGGAGAACGGGAATGGTTTTTAAGGTTGGGCTGTGTTTTACTCTCTTGTTTTTCAGCCCTTTTTATTTTTGAACTGGCTCGCCGCTGGACTTACCATCCTTTGTTAACAACGCTGCTTGTTCTGGCCACGCCGGTCCATTGGCTTACTTCTTATAGCCTTTTAATCGACGGGACCGCCGGATTTTTATTTTTTGGCGCGCTTTATTTTTTCATTCGAATGGGTGAAACAGATTCGTTGGCGTGGGCGGTGGCCAGCGGCATTTTTATGGGTTTGGCCATTCTGACAAAATATCCCACCGGTTTTATTATCCCTCTTACCATGTTGTGGGCGTACCTCAGACGAAAGAAAATAAAAACACGTTGGATGGTTTTTGTTCCTTGGGTGATCGGGACATTATTTTTGATCGCTTATAGTGTTTGGACCGCCCACCTTTATGGGCGTCCCCATATCCTCGCCGCTTCCGGACGGATGGTGCAGGTTTACGGTTGGACAAAGATCTTGGTATTTTTGGTTTTCTTTTCCGGCTCAATGCTGGTTCCCTTGGTGGGATGGAGTTTTGTGGGAACGCGAATCAGAATTCTTTTCGGAATTCTCGTGATAACCACGGCCGCCTTTTTAATGGGGCCGTCAGGGGGGTTTACCCTGCTGCAAAGTTTTCTTATCGGTCTTTGGAGCGTGACCAGCCTTGTTTTTCTTTTGGCGGTCTTAAGCGCCTTCGACCTCTGGGAAAAACCCAAAGACCTTTTTCTTTTTTTGTGGACGGTGGGATTCATCGGAATGATGTTGATTGTGATGGGATGGGTCGCGGTCCGATATTATGTGATCGTGGTGCCGGCGGTGGTGATGATGTCGGTGCGTCTCCTTGAAATGAGAAACCGGGAAAAGGCGGAGTCCAGGCTTCTGCCTATTTTATTTTTAACAATTTTATTTTCAGGTTTGCTGGCTTATGCGGATTACAAACAAGCGGAACCTTCACGTCTTGTTCCGGCTGAATTGGAAAAAGCTGGATACACCGGCGGTGAACGTCATTTTTTCTTGGGAGATTCTTTTACCATGAGTTATCTCAAGCGAACAGGATGGGTCCCCTGCTTCCCCGAAACGGAATTTAAAAAGGGTGATTGGGTGTTGGCCAAGGAAGTCACCATGCCCCAGGTGTGGTTTTATCGAAAGCCATTGGTGCTAAAGGAAATCGCGAAATTTAACTATTCCACGAGATTCCCCCTCAAGGTTATGGACAATCAAGGCTCCGCTGGCTTTTACGCTTCCGTTTGGGGAGCGCTTCCTTTCACTTTTTCCAATAGTCCTTGGGAACGGTTCCATCTTTTTGAGATTGTTGAGGTGAGGAAATGATTTTCCTGTGGGGACGGGTGATTTTGTGGATGGGACTTATTTTTTATTTGTCCGGAATTCCCAATCTCAATTCCGGACTCGGGTTGCTGGATTTAATTTTACGTAAATTGGCCCATATGATTGAATACGCGATCCTCGCAGGGTTTCTCCTCAAGGCCCTCCAAAAGACCTGGCCGGGATTAAGCCTGAAGCAGGTTGCCGCGGGGGCGGTCGGAGTTTCTTTTTTTTATGCGATCTCGGACGAGATCCATCAATCCTTCGTTTTGGGCCGGAGTGGGTCTCCTCTGGACGTGGCGGTTGATTCGATCGGCATCGTTTTGTGCGCCTATCTTTGGGCCAAATCTGGAGGCCATTTCCGTCTAAAAAAATTGTAAGTTCAGTCGTGATGTCCTCGAAAAAAGCAATTCTTTATTTCCTTCCTCTTGTGTTTTTGGCCGCCGGATGCAGCCCTGAACGGCAAATGGCCCGCGCCCATTCGTTAGAAAAAAAAGGAAAGTATTACCGGGCCTGGGAAAAGTACCAGGAAATCGCCGCCAACAACCCCCAAAGTTCCGTCGCTCCTGAGGCCATTTTTCGTGCCGGTTGGGTGGCTCAACGCAATTTTGACGATTGTTTTATGGCCGCCACCTTTTACGACGATATCCTGGGACGGTATCCGGATTCCGAGCCCTGGGCGCAAGCGGCCCTTCTTCAAAAAAACAGCTGCCCCGATTATTTCCCTTTGATTGCCGGAAGCAGTTGGACGGAAGTTGATTCCGACACGAAAGGCGCCAACGCGCGGGTGGATATTGTTTGCGGACCCTCTGGTGAACCGAGAAGTTTGCCGGGCCAGTCGGGAAAGATCGTTAAAAATTATTACGCGGGAGATAAAAAATCCCTTTCGCTGGAACTCATTTACAAGAAAGAAGAACTGGAATTAAAAGAATACAAAGCGGGTCAGGAAAATTTGGCGGTGGTCCTCCTTAAATGGCCGGTGGCCGTGGGGTCCAAATGGATGAACCGGGTGGACGGGCGGGCCATTCATTACGAGATCGTTTCCCTGGAGGCGCCCGTTTCGGTCCTCGCCGGAGAATTTAACGAATGCCTTCACGTCCGGTCCTATGTGAATGCCGAGAGCGGGGTAAAAAATGAATATTACGCGCCCGGGATTGGCCGCGTGTTGACCTCGATTACATCCAAGGGAGTGGAAAAAAGAATAACCGAACTCTCCACTTATAAGGTTGAAGAACTCCAGCCATGAGCCAACTGACATTTGGAGAATTATTCGGTGAACCGGGGAAACCGGAACCGGTTAAGGCGCTGGCGGTCCCTGTCAAAGAATCCTGGTATACAGGCCGGACCCTTTCCCATTCTTCCGTCAGCCTTTATAAAACCTGCCCTCAAAAATGGAAGTTTCGTTACATCGATAAAATTCCGGAATCTCCCAAATCTTATTTTTCATTCGGAAAAAGCGTCCACAACGGATTGGAGTTTCTCTTTACGAAATCCGACTTAGGTTTTCCGACACTGGAAAATCTTCTCTCCAATTATAAAAACGGTTGGATTCGGGAAGGGTATGAGTCCGTGGCCCAAGAGCGTTGGTTTTTTAATGAGGGGGACCGTATCATGCGCGGCTTCTATGCCAAGCATCAGAATGAGTCTGCGAATGTGTTTCAGGTGGAGCTTAAATTTACCATCGATGTAGGGGGCGTCCCCGTGTTGGGATATATCGACCGTATCGATGAAACCAAGAACGGCAACTTGGCCGTGATTGACTATAAAACCGGGAAACCTTTCGATAAAGCCCGCGTGCGACAAGATCCGCAGCTCACCCTTTATCAGATGGCGGTCCAACAGCTGCTTGGGAAAAAAGTGGAAACGTTGACGCTCTATCATTTAAATTCGCTCACGCCGCTGACGGTCCCCGCGCATTCGGTAGAAATGGAAGAGAATGTGACGCAGTCGGTGGTCGAAACAGCCAAAGGGATTACCGAGAATAAGTTTGACCCAAAACCCGAAGCGAAAGGACACTGTCAATGGTGCGATTACCTTCAAATTTGTCCGGCCTTTGCCAATAAGCAAAAACCTGTTGTAGAAAAATTCTCCACTCCCCAGCCGGCCACGGGAACTGTTGAATCGTGACCCCCAAAAGAATCCTCATTGCGGTTGTTCTTCTTTTAATTTTGGCGAGTGGATACTTTATTAAGCAAGGTGGGTTTAAGCGGGAAGCCCCCGTTCCAATTCCCGAATCAACACCCCTTCCAACTCCGCTTCCCGTTGTAAAAGAACAACCTAAAAAAACAACCGTCACCAAAGCCAAATCGCCTGTCGTTTCGCAAAAGCCCAAGGCGGTGGTTCCAACCGGTCCCGTCGCTCCTCCTCCGGTGACCCTTCATAAAGAGTTAATTCCCAAAGACATCACCATCGTCCGGGTTTATTACGAACAGCAGATTACCGGTCCCGGCAGCGTGGTGGAATTCGATATCAATGGTTCCGGGTTCAATGCTGAGTTTCAAAAAATGATCACCGCGGAGTCTGGTTCTCCGACGGTGGCGGTGAAAAATTTAAAACTCATGACTCCGAATCAAATCCACGGAGTCTTGGTTGTCAAAAGCGACACTTTAACAGGCGTGGTGTTTCCTCAAGTGCTCATCCAGGGCAAGGTTGTTTTTCGCGCGCCTGAACCGTTGGCGGTCATTCGGCCGGGAGAAGTTCTCAATGTGGTTTTTATTGAACGGGGAGAAGATGGCCGTTCGGGTCGTTTTCGTGTTTTCACAAATTTAACGGAAGCCATGTACTCTCATTTCGAAGTGATTCCTTCAACGATCAGCATGCGAATCACCAATGTGGAACCGCATCTTCCTTTTATTGTTGACGGAGTTCTCACGATTGGGGGGGCAATGCTGGGGTCTTATGGTCTGGACATTAAGTTAGGCTCAAAAACAATTTGGTCTCGTCCGGGCATGATCCAAATTATTCAACCCAATGTGGGCGAGGCGGGCTTGACGCAAGAGATTCGTCCGGCCGATGGTTTTCACCGGCCCGGCGACAACGCCCGGTTCATGCTTTTTGGAAGCGGATTCCAGCCCAACGATATAAATCTACTGAAGGTAAAAGTGGATCCTTTCGATGTCGTGAAGAGCACGATGATTTTCAGGTCTCCCGGCCGAATGGAGCTGGCTATTTTAATTCCTGAAAATGCAGGCCTGGGTTTCCACAAGATCAGTATTCTTCAAGATGACAAAATTCTGATGGCACAAGAGAAAGCGTTTGAAGTGGTTCCGCAAAATTGGATTCGTGAAATGAAAACAGATCCAGCCCTCAAGCCCGGAACCAAAGGGCAGATTAAATTGGTGGGAAGGGATTTGGACAAAAAGTTTATCGATTCAATCCAGGTTGAAGTGGATTCGGAGGATTTAAAAATCGGGAAATTTACTTGGGTGAGTGCGGTGGCCGCTTCGGCGGAAGTTTCTGTAGGACCTTCTTTGGCCCCAGGCGACTATCTCATCAAAATGACCTCGGAGGGAAATTCAGTCACTCCTCAGTTCGGCAGTCTCATTAAAATCAACCCTTAAGCAGGACCTCTATGCCGCGGCGAATCATCATCACGCCGATGGCCGCCAAGAAGATCGCCACCAGTTTTGCAAACACCCGTGAAAAAGCTTCACCCAGTTTTTGAATGATCACATCAGAATAAGCAAACAAGACATAGGCGATTCCCAGGTTGAGAAGCAGGGCCGATAACAGCACCAGGTAATGATGGCTATCATGGAGAATAAGTAAGGTCGTGATAAAAGCAGGACCGGCGGTGATGGGAATTCCCAGCGGGACCACGCCAATCCATTGGTCGGTGTTGATATCCACCGGTTTTTTAGCAGTGGTCCCAAACATTTCCTTCACCGAATGAATCAAAAGTAGGATGCCGCCGGCGATTTGGAAGTCTGAAGAAGTGATGCCGATGACCCGGAAGATGACATGCCCGGCCACGCCAAAACTGAGTCCGATCACGAGCGCCGTCAAAACCGCATGCAAGGCGAGTTTGCGCTTTGTTTCTCTTGAGTATCCGTGGGTCAAGCCGACGAAAAGAGAAATGCTCCCCACAGGGTCAATGGCGACAAAAAGCGGAATAAAAGCCAAGAGAAATGAAGTCATGGACGACAGCATAATATTTTTAGGCTTTATTTTTGATAAATTCAACGTTCAATTTTTTTCCGCCCCCCTACGCTAAAGCTACGGGGGGCCACCTTCGCCCTTATTAATATCACTTCGAATCGGAGCAACCGAGTGGCCTGCCACCCGTAGCCCTCCGACGCCGAAGGCTATGGAGGGCGAAGGGTGGCGCGGTAGCTCAGTTGGTAGAGCATGGGACTCATAAGCCCAGGGTCGGCGGTTCGATCCCGCCCCGCGCTAAAATTTATGCTTAAACTCAAAAACCTTACCCTCAATTCTCCCGTGATCCAATCCCCCATGGCCGGTTGCACCGACCTTGCTTTCCGTATTTTGGCCCGTAAGCGCGGCATGGAATTCTCATTTTTAGAAATGATTTCCGCGAATGGTTTCATGGCCGAAAGCGACAAAACGGAAAGCCTCATGAAAACCATCCCCGAAGATCGTCCGCTCGGCGCGCAATTGGTGGGATGCGATCCCGATATCATGGCGGAAGCGGCCATGCGGATTGAAGAGATGGGATACGATTTGCTGGATTTAAATTTGGGATGCCCGGTCCGGAAAATTACTTCGATTGGCTCAGGTTCCGCGCTTCTTCGCGAACCGCACAAAGCGGAAGAACTTTTTACGAAAGTGGTGAAAGCCGTCAAACATATTCCTGTCACGGTCAAAATGCGAAAAGGATATGAAGATGAATCCGGACAGGAAGCGGTTCAGATTGCCAAGATTGCCGAAGATTGCGGTCTTTCCATGGTGACGGTTCATGGAAGAACCAAAGCTCAAGGGTATTCAGGGGTGGCCGATTGGAACGCCATCCGGCTTGTTAAAGAGGCTGTCAAAATTCCTGTTATTGGAAATGGCGACGTGCTGACCGCTGATGACGCCCAGCGCATGAAAGACCAAACCAATTGCGACGGGATTATGATCGGTCGCGGAGGCCTGGGCAATCCTTGGATTTATGCGGCGATCCGGTCTAAACTTTACACCAACGAGCCTTATCAGGAACCGACTCCCGAAGAAAAAAAGAAAACCGTGTTGGAACACATGGAACTGGAAAGAAAGTATGAGGGGGAAGAGCGCGCTGTTTTTCATATGCGCCGGATCGGAGCTTGGTATGTGCAGGGCGTTCCGGGCGCCGCGGCCTGCCGGGCCGAGTTAAACCGGGCAAAGACGTTGGACGAAGTGGGAGCCGTGTTATGCAAAACTCTTCTCTCTTCTTAATTCTTTTCCTTATCGTTCCCAGCCTTTTTGCTGCTGATGAAATTGAAGGATTGATCGACAAAGAACAAGCGGCTGAAAGCGTTTGGGTGGACAGCGATGGGGACCTTCCTCCCGCGCGGTTACTGGGAACGGAGACCGCCGTGCGCATTTACTCCCCCGCCAATGAAACGACCCGAGACAACCTGCTTTGTTCTTCGGTTGAGTTTGACGAGATATTGGAATTGGAAAGAGAGGAAAAAATTTCTAATGAAATAAAACTCAACATCAGCATTCCGCGAATTCGAGAATCCATCTCAGATAGTTGTTTGATTCGTCCCGGTGATCCGTTGTTGGCGGTGGGGCCGGGATGGCAGGAATTGGTCGTGGTCAAAGAGTTTATTGTCCGAAGCGAAAAACCCATTTGTCCGAATGATCCTCCGTATTCTCTTTGGGTCAACTTTGATGCTCCCTTGCGGGCTGAACCTTTTTTCTTTTCTACGGAAGTCGAATTGCCCACCTCCACCAACGGATATGTTTCCATTGATGGATATAAGGCGGAGCCCTTGGACCGCAGATTAAAAGAGAAACTGGCCCAGGACATTCCTTTCTTCGACGAATACGAAACGGGCGTTTATACTTTGGACGCCACCAAGGGAGACCGGTTGATCACCGTGAAAAGGAAATCAGTCAGCTCAGACGATTCCTCCCTTATTAGCGAAGCGGTTTATGTGGAAAAAGGCGGCCTTCTGACCATGGTCCAATCTGAACAGGTGGATTCAACTCACGGATCAGGGCATTTGGCCATTGAGGGCTTTTTGGATTTTGACGGGGATAAAATATTGGATTTGTTGCTGATCGGAGACCATCAGGGTTGTTCGTATCAATCCCTTTTTAAAGGGACGGAGATGGGGTTTGAGCGATTGGACCTTCCCACGCGTCCTTGCTCCTGCTGATTATTTTTAAATTCTATTTTTCATCGCTTGTTTTGAAATAGTTCTTCTAGTATCCTCTTCAAAATCATGGAGATCTTCTTCCGACTGCTCTTCGGTCATTTCCTCGCCGACTTCACCTTCCAAACCAATTACATCGCCCATTGGAAAAGGCACAGCCTCCTCGGCCTTTTGGTTCACGTGGCCATTCATCCGATTTGTTACATTTCGCTCCTTTGGAAATTTTTACCGATGACGTGGTTTTCAGCCGGAGGCTTTGAATTAAACGGTTGGGGCGTGGTCGTATTTTTGACGTTTTTCCATTTTGTAGAAGATTGGTTCCGGGTCACCATGGTCAACAGAGGCTGGCCTGACAACACCTTGTTTTATTTGTGGGACCAAGGAATTCATCTCGCTCTTTTGTGGTTTTTCTCCCCGCGGGCGGGACAGCCCTTGCAAACCGTGTGGCCCATCCTGGGGACGCTCCTGGTGATGGTCACCCACTTTGCCACGGTTTCCGTGTGGTTTATCGAAAAAGATATTTATGGCCGGGACTATCCGGACACGGAAGAAAAATACATTTTGATCCTGCAAAGGTTGGCCGTGTGGCTGGCTTTCTTTATGCCCGACCCCTGGTGGCTCCTGGTGCTGGTGTTTCTTATCGGCACGTTTGGACACCACGTCTGGACCCGCCGGGTTGATTTTAGCTGGACCAGCGTCATTATGGGTAACGCGCTTGCGATTATCTGCGGTTCCATTTCCCGGTTCGGGCTCGGCTACCACTTTTAATCTTTGCCGCTTTAGAACCCTGCTTCCATCATCTGTCGATATATTATGAACAACTAAAATCCATTTTCGACATCGACTGCGATCCGACCTAAGAAGTTTCCTCCCTGGTATCGCAAAATGCCCTTGGCAATTTCTCTGACGGGCAAAGTAGAATCGATAGGGACTTCAAATCCGAATACGTCCAGAC
Organism: uncultured Elusimicrobia bacterium; assembly: GCA_964547555.1. Taxonomy (GTDB): domain Bacteria; phylum Elusimicrobiota; class Elusimicrobia; order F11; family F11; genus CAZJOE01. The sequence continues at coordinate 11,051 of CAZJOE010000026.1, forward strand.
CCACCTGATCGGCCTGTTCGATTTCTTCGACCAGGCCATTGAGTCGGTCCGAAGCGCTCACGGCCCGGCTTTTCTCGTCGTAAGCGGCGGCGAAACTGTCAATTCCAATTTGCATAGGCGTTATCCCTGTTTCTCCCGCAATGTTTTCAATGCCCCACCCCAGGCGATAACCTGGTCGAGCATGGAGTTAACAGCCTTCTCTTTGGTGGGA
>CAZJOE010000027.1:0-11161 GCA_964547555.1 uncultured Elusimicrobia bacterium
GGGACCGGTTTTATGTTGCTTGTGGGCTCCGGTGCCGAAGCCGATAAAAAAATAATGATTCTCACGCCCCAATCCACCTCCGACCCATTGATGTTGGGCGTATCGCCTCAACCGGCGCCGCTTGTTGATTGGGCAAAAGGAGTCCGTGCAAATGAAATTCCCGCAAATAAAATCTCTGGCTATCCGGTGAAAGGTACACAAATTGCGGGCGCTACCCCAGGGGAATTGTGGGGAGATATTATGTCGAAGCCGTCCGTTTCTCCTGATGGGGAATTGATGCTCGTATGGGAAAAGAAAAGCTCGGGGACGCAAAAGAATGAAGTGAATCTTCTTAAACTGGATGAAACACGAGGTTGGGTGTACGGCCGACGCTTGTTTAATGAAGATATGACGATCGACGATTTTGACCGCGGTGAACACATGTGGTCTCCAAGTCCGGTTACCTTCACACCCCATGGAACCTTCATCTTCAAAACCAAAGAGGGATCGATTTTCATTGAAGCCACGTTCAATCCTAAGAATGGACAGTTTAGTTCTCACAAGCACCAGATTTCTCTTGGTAATGTGCACGAACTTCTTCATCCACCGGTGATTTCTCCGAATGAAAACTGGATGATGTATATCGAAAAGGTCGGTCCCACAACACGATTGAAAGTACTTCCTTTAAAGGTAAAGGACGGCAAGTTGGATTTTGGAGGCAACGATGAAACATTGCTCGATACCGTTGCTCTCCTTCCCATTAGAGCCCTTGAGGGGCAAATCTTTTATTCCCAGTGGGACCCCTCTGAAAATGTCAGCTGGTCGCCTGACGGTAAAAAAATTGTATTCAAAGCCGACAACGGAATGCACGTGATCAAAGGTTTTGATTCAGCTGCGGTGAAACTTGACAATGCCGATTCCTTCAAACAATTGCTGCCGCCCGCCGCAGACCCCACACTTCTTCCCGGCTATCCGATTCAAGGAAATCCTTCATGTGGTAAAGACGGCACCATGGGCAGAGTGTGGGGAGAAATCGGTTCTGTTTCGGAATCGCCGGATGGAAATAAATTGGTTGTTTGGGAAAAGGACAATAACTGGGTCATCCTTTTGAAGAAGGAAAATAATAAATGGGTTTATATGAAGAAAATTTTTAACGAACATGATTTGTATGGAACAGGCGGCTATAAATGGAAACCAAGCCCGGTTATTTTTACTCCGCATGGAACGCTGCTGATGGTTCCTGTTTCTAATAGGGCCGTTTTCTGCGAACGGGGAATTATTAATGAGGTGGAATTGGCCGGCGAAATTAAGCATGTCGTGAATGCAGGCCGTTCCAAGATTTTACACCTCAGTTTTTCGCCGTCCCGCGATAAATTAATGGTCGTTATTGAATTCGAATCGAAGAAAGAAATATTTATTTGGAGCATTGAACCCGACAACGGTTTTATGAAAGTACAAAGAATGGTGGGTGTTATTAAAACTATCAATGCAATCATGGTTGAAGGACATTCAGCGCCTCTTGCCTGGAATGCGGACGGTCCTTTACCACAATGGATGCCAGAGGGAAAGGGAATCATTGTGGAAGTAACGGATGGTTCAACCCAATTTTTGGCTCAAAAAGAATTTGCCGATCCCAAAGGAATTGTTTTAGCTGACGGACCGTTTTCCGTTTTGCGGCCGAAAGATCAACCGCAAGTTCAACTTGGTATTGCCGACATTTTAAAATCCAAACCCATTTCCTCCGATCAAATAAAAGGGTTCCCTGTTAAAGGGCAGTCGATGAAGGTCAATGGATTTTCTTGGAGGGATATCTTAGCTCCACCTTCCTTTTCTCTCGATGGCCAATATATGTTGGTGTTTGAGGAAACAACAGATACCAGAGGATATAAAAATAAATATCTCGCCATGGTGAAGTGGCTTCATTCAGAAGCCAAATGGGAATTTGTTCGATACCTTGCGACAGATTTTTTTGAGGTGCCGCAAGGGGCTGGCAACCAGAAGTATAAGATGCTGGGAGCCCCGATGTTTACGCCAGAAGGACGTGTGGCGGTTGTGGCAGAACATAATATCTACCTTGAATTTGAATTTAAACCCGATGCGACGAACAGCGAAGATATCCTTACATTCGCCGCCAGGCAGGATTTAACAAGTATTTTGCCAAGCGATAGAGTTTTAAGAGGCCCCATTTCATTTTCTCCCGACGGCACCAAAGTGCTTGCTGTTGTGAAACGGCCGGGGGATCCTGATAATAAAGGGTTTATTCATGTTCTTCATCGAAATTTTTCAGCCAATACCAAAATTATTGAAAAAGAAGATTCGCTCGACATTGGTAAGCAAGAAGTCTCTTGGTTTTTGGGTATTGATGGTTTGGCTGCTCCTGTTTTTATCAATGAAGACACTATTTTAAAACGGTCACCTTCCGGCCGTATGTTTTCATTGCACTTAGAGTTTCAACACGATCGATATATGTTGAGCGACGGAGAAAGGTTTTCAGTTCCTGCAGATTCTCTAGGCGTTTTATTTCCTTATCCTGGCGGCTCAATGCTCTGTCACAGAAATGGATTGTTTTCCATTTTCTTAAATACAGGTCCCTTACAAATTAATTCAAGAACCTCTGTGGCCGCCTCCGCCGACAAGCCGCAAGCCCCGCCAGTTTCACCGGAGGTCGTTGACCATTTGTTCGATTTGGTGATGAACACCCCGCTTGGCATTCCCAACCTGACCCCTCAAACCTTAAAAGAAATTTTCAAAATGTTTATCCAGTCCCTTCCTGCTGAAATTCTCGCTTCTCTTGCATCTATAGCAATGTCTTTGGGATCTTCTGTGGTCCCTTCGCCTCGGCCTCAAGCAACGGGGCCCGCTGTTCCAATTCGCCAGGGCGATCCGATTCCGCTGAGCGACGAAGAGATTGCGAAGTTCGGTCCACAAACGTGGGACCTGAATTCCCCATTGATTATTTCCCCGGATGGAAGAACGGTCCTCATCAACACTGGATTTAATTTAAAAAAGGTCTTCTCACAACAAGATGATGAAATGGGGCGTGCCGTTTTAAAAGCAGATCGGGCCGAGGATGGAACGCTTTCCAATCTTGTGGTTCTTCGAACATCTGCTCCAGAGGATCAAAGTTTTTGGGCCCTGCAGTTTTTGTCAAACGATCTGTATGTTCATAGTCATGTTGGTATTCTTTCAGTTCGTTCTATAACCGATAGAGTTTACAACCGGAATATAGGGACAACTGCCAACACGATATCCTCAGATTCTCCTGCGAAGTGGAACTGGAGCGGGCCAAACTTGCCGGGATTTTATTTTGGGCCGGGCGCGATTCTTGATTTGTTGGTCTTTGATAAAGACAGCGAGACATATAATTTTTTCCGAAGCCCCATGGCTGTTATTCCCATTAAGTTTTCCCATAGAGAGACGTTGCCCCTGGCTTCAGTTTTAATCACAGCCGGTCTTGATCAAACGTGGGAACCCACCGGGGCGCCGATTAAATTGGATGGAGATAATTGGCTTTTAACTTTCCGAAATGGAAAGAAACATCAGTTTTTTCGGTTCACGCCTGTAAGCGGATATCAATTCCAAATAGTGCCATACCAAGGGGATCTCATTAATACGACCAGTATTTTTGACGATCCCGTCCAGCTCGCCTGGGGGCCGACCGGGATGTCCATCAACAACAATAAACATTCCACCCCGTCCAAAGCTGGTTTGTATACGTTGAGAAAAGATATGAGTGGCGCAAATATCGTTTTTAAGCCAGAGGAAGTCAAAATTCTCCCTTCTCAACCGGGTCCAGTTCAACCAACCGCATTACCTCTACATGCTCTCCCCGCCGGTCTTGAATCTCATCCCACCTTCCCGAAAAATGGCGATCAAATTCCTCTTGGTATGTACAACCAATTTACTTGGGATATTCAAAAGGTGTTGGTTTCAAATGACGGAGAAACTGTTTTCGTCCAAACCAAATTTCAAGGTGTGACACCTGGCAATGCTAGAGGGCTCGCGGTGAAGTTCAAAAGAGATAAGAACGACAATGAATTATCAGATGCAGTTGTTTGGGAAGCGTTTACGGATGAGAATGAAAAAATCACTTCCATCTCGAATAAAGGCCAGTTGGTGGGTCTTGATAAAAATGGTGATGTTGCTGTTATTAAAGGAAGGGGAACGGGTTTTTCGGCCATAACTCAAGGAAAAGAATTTTTGTTGGAGCCAGACGAACCTAACTACATTTGGGATTTTAAAAGTCATTCTCCCACAGTTTTTGAAAACGATATTTTTATTGGTTGTGCTACTTGGGCCAAAACAAAAAGAAATAATTCCATCTTTCTTGTCACCCCTATCAAGTCAAAATCAGATAGTAAGAACCTCTTTGTGGTAAAGCCTTATCGAATATCACTAAATGATATTTTGAAAAAATTATCTCTCAACAAAGATTGGAAACCGTACGGAATGGTGGAATTTTCTGATGATGGGAAAACACTTTATTTCACCTTGATCAATAAAAAGACAAATGATCTTCAATCATTTGAATTCAAAGAAACCCTCGACCTCGATAGCCTGCACCCAATGGGTCAAGCCCGGACATGGAACAAAGCACCCAAAAAAGTCCAAAGTCAGAGCCTGACCCCATCCACCTTCAAAGGATTCCCGAAGACGGGAATGCGGGTTGGCGATCTTCAACATCCCAATCCCAGCAAACGCGAGCGGTTGAGATGGAATACGCCGTTTTTACAATCTGTCTCACCTGATGGGACGAAAGTTTTGGTGATAGATCAGAATATTGAACCAGGAAAATGGGCGCTTTATTCGCTTGAGCGAAATAAGAACACACAAGAATTGTCTTCTCCCCATCGAGTTGAAATTTTTAGTTCCGGATATATTGCGTTTAATCCGGATAGATTTAATGGAAAAGCCGCATTTCTTTTGGATGGGACTGTTCTCCTATCGGGCTATTGGACTGGTAGTAAAGTTTCCAGGGGCTATTTTGAGTGGACCAATTCGGGTGATCTAAAAGAAATCCAACAATCCCATTGGACCGAAAAATATTCACGTGGAATGGAATATTCACGAAGAGAGAATGGAGAATTCTTTTTGTGGGGAGCAACGGCTGGCGGAGTCTCTTTGCATAAACAAGGAGACCAAATTCCCGTAAAGGTTTGGCTCAAAGATGCCATCATGAAATTATGTGGAATTGGAAACCAGGATAATTTTGAAATTGCGTGTCCACCTGTATTTATTGACGGATCTAAAAAAGCAATCCTTTCCATCCTTAATAAAGCCGGGCAAGAACACATTTATTTCTTGGTCAATTTTGATGAGCAAAAGTTGGAATTTAAAAACGCTCGCGAAGTCATGAAATTTCTGGAGCCCCTCGGGCTCGGCAATACGGCAAACACTTGGTTTGCAAAAAGAATTCCAGTGGCTCTTCCTGATGGGGGGTTTTTTATCTCCAACTTATTGTCCCCCAATAATTTTGAAACCCTTTTGGTCAAACTCTCGGGTTCCAATGAACTTGAGGTTCAGACCTCCGCAGATCCTTCGGTCTTTCAAAATGTCGGTGAAATGCTCGGTCTACCCGGTTTGAATCTTCCCGCCATGTTGAAATGGGTGAAAGAACAACTTTCGAAAGCACCTTGGGATGTTGTGCGGGCGGCGCAGGCTGTTAAAGCTGCAGTAGGGACGCCTGTTGATCAAGATGCTATTGATTTCACGCGGCCGCTGAAAGATCAAAACCCGCAATTCAAAGGCATCTCAACATTGCCGCCTTCCGATAAATTGTTGGATATTTCTGCTGATGGAAAATGGGCGTTGGTCAAAGGCGTTCAGCCTGGAGAGTTGGATGTATTTGAATTTAAAAAAGATGAAGGCCGATGGGTTCGTGTGAAAGATAACTTTCTAAATCATCCGGCTGGCGATCAAATAACGGAAATGGATCACGCGAAATTTTTCGGTTCAGGCCAAATTATCCTGTTTCCGAAAAAAACTGGAGAAAAAACAGCGGAGCTTCCTTATTTATTCGACTTTAACGAAGGTCTTGTTAATCCAGATGGAATTTTTATCGTAGGGTATCAGAGCCTCAAAAATTCCAAGGTGCTGGCGGTTTCTCTGGATCGAGATACCCTTCTCATTTCGGAAACTGATGAGAATGGAGACGTCCTCAACAACCTTTGGAGATTGAACCCCGCTTCAAGAACATTTGTTAAATGGAAGCTACTTGACCAGGCTCTTGGCTATGCATCATGGAGAAACGTTATTGTGAGCGGCGCTTTTTCTCCGGATGGTTCAAAACTTTTCTTGAAAATGCGGCAGGGCTCAACCACTTATTCTTTTGAATTGGATCCTGTTGATCTCACATTGAAAGAGATGCGTGAGGAACTTGCTACAGAAAGAAGAACCTTAATTCCCGGTCTTGAATCAACCAAAGAAAAGTGGAGATTGGACACAAGCATTATTCGTATTACGGAAAACCAAATCTTTTTAAAAACCATGAGTGGTGGAAATGATAGCCCCACTGTTCTTCCCGTCCTTCGCATGACGGTGCAAAACGAAACCACTTCTCAGCCCGCAAAAACCGGAACCGCTGCGCTTCCTATTAATTATGGCCAACCGTTAAAAGATCAGCCTCTTAAAGCTCAACTCATCAAATCACTCGATAAAGCCAAGGATCTGTTGGATATTTCACCCGAAGGGACGTGGGCTATTAAAAGAACCGACAATCCTGGCGTTCTTGAATTTCTGAGATACGACAAAGACAAAGATGAATGGCAGCACGCGCATGAAGGCACATTTAACCATCCCAAGGGTGGAAATATTAACGATTTCACTAGCGTTAAGTTTGCAGGTCCGAACCACATCATTCTGTTTCCAAAGAAAGCTACCGAAGACCCCATGCGCGTCCCTTATTTGTTTGATTTTAATAAGGCTGATGGTTCTCTTGGCACAAATGAGAGAGCCACAGAAAATGAGGGTTGGTCAGATAAACGTGTGGACATTTTTGCTGTTTCACCTAAAGGAGACTTGGTCGCCTTTATTGGTACAGACAAGGCAAACCCTTTGGCCCTCGTTTTGAGAAGTCTGGATCTTAATACAGGAAAGTGGGGCCAAGCCATTTATACGAGTGCTTTTCCGGAGACAAATTGGGGAGCATTTTCATTGGACTCAAAGCGAATATACTTGGGAGCATTAAATTCTCTCATTTCGTATACGTTTGATGTGAATGGTCTTAGTAATACTCGGGTAGAATTTGATTTTTTGAAGGGAGAAAGGGTCCCTGGCTTAACGGGCAGTGGAATCGTTTGGGGACAAAATACACATCTGGTCCGTCTTTTCGAAAACCAAATGGTCTTGAACACTTTCGACGACGGCCAGGACGGAACGATTTTTCGATTCACTTTAAAAGGTGATGAGTCTTCTGCGAATATACCCAAACAAGGGAATGACTCACCGAATAAGTTAGATGCTTTAATCAATATCCCTGGTTTGGGATATGAAATCCCAATTCGCCAACTAATGGTGTGGTTTTTGCAATTCCTCGAGAAAAACCCGCTGAGTTTTTTTCCAGGCGTAACTTTAAAACCTGCCACTCCAACGGATTCGTCTGATCAACAGCTAACACGCGCTGTGGGAATGGAATACTTCGCCAAAAACCCTCCGCTGGACATCACTGCAGAGATAGAAATCCCAACTGAAAAAGGCGGCAAGCTCCGTTTGTACACCGACAAACAAATCAAAGGCCTTCCCCGCAATGGCCAAGAAATCGCCAGCAACAACGCCGTTTTAAAAACAGGGAAATGGGATATTCAATTTACACCGTCGGTTTCTCCCAATGGACGACGCGTTCTTGTTGTAACGAAATGGTTTGGGAAAAATCTCTTGATATTAATGGATCGTAATTTGGGGACCGGGGAACTCACCAATGGACAAGACGTAACCATGGATAACTCGTTGAATCCCGATGTCAGGCTTGATTTGTCTCAAAGGCCTTTATTTTCAAACGATGAGTATTTTTTGGCCGAAGCCTATGTTGCAGATGCGAGCGTCATTCTTAGTCTTCAATTAGATATCAATGCTCGTATAACAGCTACTGCGATGTTTCCAATCAACCAGAATATGTTTTCTGGCAAGGTTCCCATCTACAATGATAAAGACCAGTCAGTCATTTTTGAAAGAGGCTCGAAAGTTCAGAAATTAGAAAAAGATGGGAAAACTCAATATAAATTTGGGCATACCCAGAATTTTGATGGATTATCTTCAAATGCTCACCTGGATTTACTTGCAATTCCTGCTGTCTTTAATGAAGGAGATCTTTTGTGGTCTGCTAGAGTCAACCAAAAATTAATGTTGGTTGATGCCAGCGCCCAAAAAGTTTTGGATGGTGCGGATATGTCGACCGCTGGTATGGCAGCTATTCCAGGTACCAATCAATTCATGTCCCACTCTTTTGATCGCACCACCGTTCTCATATATGAATACATTCCGCCGACTGAAACTCCACCTCAACCAGAAAAAACCATCACCACCAAAGCAGGCGGGCAAATTCGTGTTTATTCAGCAACCCAAGTCAAAGGCCTCCCGCGAGACGACGATCCGATTCTTTCCAACGACGCCAACATTCAAAAGCAGAAATGGAAGTTGAAATTTACGCCTTCATTCTCACCCAATGGAGAACGAACGTTGGCTGTCACCACATTCGACGACGGTAAAGATGAGCTACTTCTGTTTGACCGAAATACAACCACCTGGGAAATTTCAAATGGCCGGAAAGTATCGCTTAGTCTCCAGTTAACCCAAGCCATTGGAATCTTTCTCGATCAAATGCCGCAGTTTATTGATAAGAATTGTTTTCTTGTGAGTGGAACACACCCGGGATTTGTTGGGAAACAAATCATAAAGTGCTGGTTCGATGGCAAAGCTGAAATTACCAGTGCGACCATGCTTCACACTCCTCCAAATTACGGCAAGAAAATTCTTCCTGTTTATGTGGGTAATGATTTAATTGTCGGACGAAAAGATCTCGGCGATATCTTGGTGGGAGTGGAAAATTCCGGAAATGAAAAGTTTCGTTTTGATTCATCGGTAGGGGTTCGAGATAACGCGGGGTTCTTGTTTGTGCCTAGTTTTGGCCATCGTCCCATGGTCACTCCGGATGAGAATTTTATTTGGGCAACAGGATTTTTGGGACAAAAGGTCATAGCGGAAATAAATGTCCTCACCGGAAAAATCGAAGATAGCTTTGATTTGGAGGATGTATTCAGCGCTGCTGAACGTCAATTTAAAAGCAATATCCAATTCATTGCAGGATCACATGTAACAATGGCTGTGGTCCATGGCGCCCCTTCGACTGGATCTAAAAATCATACCCGTATTTTTGAATACATTCCGCCTGTTACACCTGTCGACCCTAATGTAATTCCACCTTCTCCGTTGCCACCCATGGCACTCCCTGCACCTTATGCTCAAGTTAAGCGTAAATCCTCAGGTTCAAATACGGCGCTTTGGGCGTCTCATCAAAAAGTGCAGACTTTCGGGCGGGCTCTTTTGAAAATGGCGGCGGCGCCTGAAGGTGCGCGGACCTCTTTAATATTACCTCTATTTTCCTCGCCTGATGGGTTTAATGTTGATCGTTTCATTACCGAAAACAATATTTCTGAACCGCTCACAGCCGCTGAGGTGAATCGATTGGTGGAGTTCTTAGAAAGTGATGTGGTGCAGCAGATCAACCAAAGCAAACTCTCTTTTGCTGAAGCTCAGGTGCGCGTCCAAAAGTTGTCCGGTTGGATCGGCCAGCCTGTGACGCTGCAGGGCGTCAAACAAGTGATGGGCGTGGTTCGTTATTCCGATTTGGCGGATGTTGATAAATCCATGGCTCTTTGGAATGAAGAAACGCAAGTAACGCTACTTGTTTCCTCCAAAGATGAATCCGTTTATGAAGGGCTGCGCGTCAAACATTCGAAGAAGAAAATCGCGATTGTTGTTGTTCCGGATTTATTCGCAACGGAAGGAACGATCAACAACGCTGCGTTCGAAAAGGAAGCCCGGAGAATTTTAAGCCACAGCCTTGAGCAGACGTTGCTTGTGCTGCCAGGCGATCTCGCTTTCGCTCAATCGGAATTTAAAGGATTGCCGTTGGATCTTTCCCGATTGTTGATTGTGGAAACTTTAGCTGATTTGTTGGGCGCGACACCCAAAGCCATTCCGTTTAACACGCTGATCAGAGTTTCGCGCGCGATTTCTCAAAGCGCGTAAAGGCTCTCTTTCTCTCCGCGCATTTGTTGCACTTTCCACACGGTTGGTCTCCGCGGGGATTCACGCATGAAAACGTCAAATGCAACGGATAATGGGAAAATTTGGAAATGAGTTCCGATTTTTTCATGGAGCGGAAAGGGACATGAAGTTTTATTTTTCTTTCAAAACTCTGCGACATCACTTTCTCAAGCAGCTTGAAGTAGGATTTCTTTCCATCTTTGAAAGGATTCCCGAGCAACGTCCCGATGGCCAGATTGGAAATATTTTTTATGTGAAGCGCGAGCAGGGATTTGATGACCAACAGAAGATTTCGCGCCGGCAGGAACACCGATTTGTCCGAGCTTTTGAATCCGGGGGTTACGCCCCGCTTGCTCCAGTTCTTTTCGTAGGCGTTTTCCAGCAAAAGCGGCACAATCTGGAGAGGACGCAGGCGCTCGGACGGGACAGCTTTCAGGAATTTTCGGGCCCATTTCAACTCGGTCTTTTCCCACCGGAGCCCGCACTGTATATATATAGGATGGACGACAAATCCCCGGTCCAGGTAGTGGCCGATCAGAGCGGCGCTGTCCAATCCACCCGACATAAGAATTCCAATTGATTTGGCAGCGTGTTTTCTATTTTTTGGGACGGATGATGGATACGGTGACAGATTTAACTCCGGGCAATGTTAATTTGGATACAAGCACGTGGACTTGGGAGACGGGAAAATGGGCCAAAATGTGTTCCGCTGTTGCTTCCGCCACTCGTTCGATCAGCCAAAACGTTTTCTCGTGGAGAAGGTTCCTTGTTTGATCCATGACGTCCGCGTAGTTAATCGTATCCTGAATTTTATCGGATCGGCCAGCTGCTTGAAGAGCGGTATTAAGAACGATCGATAGGGAAAGGATTTGTGGAAGCGCGCGTTCTTCTTCCGTCACGCCGACATGGCAGGAAATCT
>CAZJOE010000028.1:0-11159 GCA_964547555.1 uncultured Elusimicrobia bacterium
GAGGAGCCTTTCAACATAGGTTTGGTTGACCTCATCAGCGGTTTTACCTTTAAGGCCGAGTTTGAAGCGAAGAAGCCTGACCAGCATCCCTTTTTGAAATTCAGGCGACATAAAACAACCGTTCGTGCCGTTCGGAAACGCCGCCAGGTGGACGTGAACGTCAATGAGGGATTTCAATTACTCAGGTTTGAAAAGGCTCTTGTACTGACCGTAGCCTTCTTTTTCAAGGTCTTCGAAAGGAATGAATTTGAGAGAAGCGGAATTGATGCAATAACGGAGGCCGTTCGGGCCGGGTCCATCTGGAAAAACATGGCCGAGATGGGAATCGGCTTTCTTGCTTTTAACTTCTGTGCGCGTCATCCCGTAGGCTTTATCGACTTTGTCGATGACATTTTCTTTTTCGATGGGCTTGGTGAAACTGGGCCATCCGGTACCGGAATCAAATTTATCGGTTGAGGAAAAAAGCGGTTCTCCAGAAACAACGTCAACGTAGATCCCTTTGCGGTGATTGTCCCAATATTCATTTTTAAAAGGCGGTTCCGTTCCGCATTGTTGGGTCACTTCGAATTGCATTGGCGTAAGTTTGTTTTTAAGTTCAACTTGCTTCTCAGTCATGGGATTCTCCTTTGCGCAGCTTATCACCGAGATCAAACAGATAAGAGCGGCCCATCGTTTCATTTTATTTCTTAAGAAACGACGGAATTTTTTTAACCACCGCATCAAGTTTATCTTTGCCGTGGCCCCCGCCTTGCGCGAAATCAGGGCGCCCCCCACCGGAACCACCCAATTCTGCAGCAACGGATTTCGCCATTTGACCGGCGTTAAATCCCTTTGCTTGAACATCAGGGGTCACAGCAAAAATAAATGAGACTTTTTCTTTGCCTTCGTCTAAAACAGTTGTGGCGGCAAACACGACGCCTGATTTAATTTGGGTCTTCATGCGGTCGGCCAATGTGCGCAAATCTTGAACATCCAACCCTTCATTCACTTTAATGGCCAGGTTGACCCCATCCACAACTTGGGTTTCCGGCGAAGATTCCGTTCCCCCGCCTTGGGCCATTTTAAGTTTGAGATCGCGGACTTCTTGTTCCAGCTGCTTTTGTTTCTCTAAAAGTTTCGTGATGCGGTTCCCGATTTCATCCGGTGTGGCCTTTAATTTTTCAGACACATTGGCGATATTGGATTCCAACTTCCGCATGTATTCGATTGTTTTCATTCCCGTAATGGCTTCAATCCGGCGAACGCCGGAGGCCAGCGAAGAATCACTGACAATCTTAAATCCACCAATATCACCTGAGGCAGACACATGCGTGCCCCCGCAAAGTTCCAGACTGAAGGCTTCCGAAACGGTTTCAAATCCTTTTGGAGAAACAACCAAACAACGCACTTGATCGCCATATTTCTCGCCGAACAACGCCATCGCACCCATCTTCTTCGCTTCGGCAGCAGAGAAAACCTTTGGTTCAACTTTAAAATTGGCCAAAACCGCTTCATTAACTTGGTCTTCGATTTGTTGAATTTGCTCTTTGGTGAGAGGTTTGTTGTGAGTGTAGTCAAACCGCAAGCGATCGGGCGCAACCAAAGATCCTGCTTGAGTAACGGAAGTCCCGAGGTTTTTTCTTAAGACGGCATGGAGCAAATGCGTTGCGGTGTGGTGCCGTTTGGTAGGTTCACGATGGTTTTTGTCGACCAAAAATTCAACTTTGGTTCCAACTTTCAAATCTTTTTTGGCTTTAAAAAAGTGGCTGATAAAGTCTGTAACGGGCTTTTGAGCATCGATAACATTGCCCAAGACCTCGCCTGAGGTGGAACGAATGAATCCCTTGTCTCCAACTTGTCCTCCGCCTTCCGGATAAAAGGGCGTTTCAGAAGTGAAGATTTCCCCTTCTTCTCCTCCTTTTAGTGAATCGACAGGCTTTCCCTCTTTGAGAATGGCAAGAATATCCGACTGATGAGAGAGGGTGTCATAACCTATAAATTTGGACGTCCCGATCTTTTTTAAAACTTCATTGTAGATGGCCGTATCTTTCGCGCCAGAGCCTTTCCATCCCTCGCGTGCTTTCCCCTGAGCTTCATTTTGGGCTTTCTCAACTTCCGCTTCATTAAAAGCCAAATCATTTTCCGAAAGGATTTCTTTGGTTAATTCAGGTGGGAAACCAAAGGTGTCATAAAGTTTGAACACTTCCATTCCAGTGACGGAATTTCTTTTTTGTTTCTTGGCTGTTTGAATCAGTTCCGTTAATTTTTCAGATCCGGCCTCAATTGTTTCTAGAAAACGTTCTTCTTCTTGTCGGATGATCGACATGATGGTATCGCTTCGTTCCGAAAGATTTGCAGCGGTCTCTTTAAATAAGTCTGTGACCAACGGAACGCCTTTGTGGAGGAAGGCATCTTTTCTATTAAACAGGGATCCCTGCCGGACCGCTCGACGAAGAAGCCGTCTCAGCACATAGCCTCGCCCTTCGTTAGAAGGAAGGATTCCATCGTAAACCAAAAGTGTGACCGCGCGGAGATGGTCTGAAACAATTTTAAGGGCAATGTCCTTACGAGCCTCCGTTCCCATCTTGTATTTAAAAGTTTCTTCGCCGAATTTAATGATGGGTTTAAAGAGAGACGTTTCAAAGTTTCCTTGAACTCCTTCAACAACAGAAGTGAGTCGTTCAAGACCCATTCCCGTATCAATGTTCTTTTTCGGGAGTGGAACCAAAGAGCCGTCGGCTTGGCGGTCAAACTGAGTGAACACCAGGTTCCAAATTTCCATCCACCGGGGCGAATCATCGGGCCCTTTGGTGTTTTTGTCGCCCACGAAATCCCAATGAATTTCCGAGCAGGGACCGCAGGGACCGGTGGGTCCCATGGTCCAAAAGTTGGTGTCTTCCCCCATCCGGACAATTCGGCTTTCAGGAACGATCTTTTTCCAAATCTTTTCTGCTTCATCGTCGTCTTTATAAACAGTGATCCAAAGACGATCCTGAGGAAGCGACAATTCCTTGGTCAGGTATTCCCAGGCAAAGGCAATGGCTTCGGTTTTAAAATAATCACCAAAAGAAAAATTTCCCAACATCTCAAACAAGGTGAGATGACGCGCGGTCAAGCCAACTTGATCGATATCTGTGGTTCTGATGCACCGTTGGCAAGAGGCGGCCCGATGAAAGGTGAGAGGAATTTGTTGCAGAAAATGAGGTTTGAACTGAACCATTCCCGCGGATGTAAATAGAAGGGAGGGGTCACTGGAGGGAACCAATGAATCCGACGGAACGATCGTGTGGTTGTTTTTTTTGAAATAGTCGAGGAACGACTGGCGAATGTTGCGTTGGGTGTTCACGGCGTTGGGGCTTTTTGTTTGATCGCTTTACCTGTTGCGGCGGCGATGATCCGTCCTTTTTCATTGCGGACTTCGGCTTTGCCTGGAATAAGACGGCCTTTGGGTTTGCCGATTTCTCCCGTGATAGTCAGCTTTTCACCCACCCGAGCGGGATTAAAATAACGAACTGAAATTTCTGCGGTCACCGCACCGCCGTGATTCTGCCAAGCAAGTCGGGTAATGGCTTCATCCAAAATAGCGGCTAGAATTCCACCATGAACAAGTCCCATCCAACCTTGATGCGATTTGGAGGGATAAAATTCAGTTTCGGTATGAGTTCCTTGAGTTTTCCAAGTTAATTGGAGTCCACTGGTATTGGATTTGCCGCAAACAAAACAATGTTCGTCATCAACTAGGTTGGGTGCAATAGTGGTCATAAATTAGTGCCTGAAGTGCCGAACGCCGGTGAAAACCATGGCGATGTTTTGTTCATCGGCTGCTTGGATGGATTCCGCGTCTCTCATAGATCCCCCCGGTTGAACAATGGCGGTCACTCCGATTTTTGCCGCTTCATCAACAGTATCTCTGAAAGGGAAGAAAGCATCGGACGCAAGAACAAGTGATTCACCCACGTCTAATTTTGCTTGTTTCATTTTGCTGGCGGCGATACGGACAGAATCGATACGGGACATTTGTCCGGCGCCAATCCCCACGGTTTGACAACCGCGGCCCAACACAATGGCATTTGATTTCACGTGCTTAGCGACACGCCACGTGAAATCCAAAGCAGCACGTTCTCGCTCTGTTGGAACTCGTTTTGTAACAACTTTAAGGTCCATAACAGGAGGATGATCCTGATCTTGGAGCAAGTATCCCCCGGAAATTCTCCGGATGTCTAAAGCATAAGGCGAAGCCAAAAGGGTCGGCTGTTCAAGAAGCCTTACGTTCTTTTTCGCTTTGAAGATTTCAAGAGCTTCTGGATGATAGCTAGGCGCAATCACACATTCAATAAAGAGTTTGGAAAGTTCTTCGGCCGTTTCCCTGTCCACGGCGCGATTAAAGCCGACAATTCCACCGAAGGCGCTGACAGGATCGCACATCAAAGCGAACCGATACGCTTGGGCTGGATTGACCGCTGTCGCCACGCCACAGGGATTATTGTGTTTGATAATGACGGAAGCGGGTTCAGTAAAACTGAGCGCCATTTGCCAAGCCGCTTCACAATCTAAATAATTATTAAAAGAAATTTCCTTCCCCTGAAGAACGTTGGCAGAAACAACACCCCATGAGGGTGTCCCTGATTCACGGTAGAGCGCGCCTTCCTGATGAGGGTTTTCTCCATAACGCAAGGTTGTTATCTTTCTCAGGCCAATCGTCATTTCTTCTGAAAACTTTTCTTTGATGTTCCAGCGGGTTTTAAGGTGAGATGAAATCACCGCATCGTAGTGAGCGGTATGTGAATAAGCTTTGACAGCCAGCTTCTGCCGCAGTTCGGGTGTTACACCCAAGGGGTTTTGAATTTCTTGGAGGACCATTCCATAATCTTTGGGATCCGAAACAACCAAAACATTTTTGTAGTTCTTTGCAGCGGCCCGCAGAAGAGACACTCCCCCAATGTCGATATATTCCACGAGTTCTTCATCACTCATCTTCTGGCCTTCGATGACCTTCTCAAAAGGATAGAGGTTAACGGCAATAAGATCAAAAGGAGTAATGCCATGCGTGGCCATCGCTTCTTTGTGGCCTGGGTTATCAGGGAGAGCCAATAAGGCGCCGAATACTTTGGGGTGAAGAGTTTTGACGCGGCCATCCATGATTTCAGGAAAACCGGTGAGAGTGGAGACTTCAGTGACATTTATTTCGGCTTGACGAAGGGTTGCGGCTGTTCCACCGGTTGAAACGATCTCCGCGCCCAATTCAATCAATCGATGGGCCAAATCAACCACGCCGGTTTTGTCGGTTACGGATAATAATGCTCGTCGGATGAGTGCCATAAAATTAAGATACCTTTTTTAGGAATTCCAGAAAAGCCTTCTCAGAAAGGATCTCGACACCCAAAGTTTGCGCTTTTTTAAATTTTGAACCGGGGTTTTCCCCCACCACCACGAAGCTGGTCTTTTTAGACACACTATCCACGCTTTTTCCGCCCAATTCTTTTATCTTGGCTTCGGCTTCAGTTCGAGTTAAGGAAGTCAATTCCCCCGTAAATACAAAAGACTTTCCCGACAACACAGCAGACCCCATCTCCGGTTCAACATATTTAGGATTGATTCCATGTTTCTGAAGATTTTTAACAGAGGATTTGACCCGATGCGACTTAAAGAAATCTTTGATTGAGGAGGCCACGACGGGTCCTACATCCGGAACCTTCGTTAAATCATTCTCATCAGCAGACTCGAGTTTATCGATCGTTTTAAAATGGGCTGCCAACACCGAAGCCGACTTCTCTCCCACATTGGGAATGCCCAAACCAAAGATTAATCGTTCCAATGGCTGTTGCTTAGACTTTTTGATCGCGGCCACCAAATTTTCAGCGCGCTTATCTGCAAAGAGCTCGAGCTCTAAAAAATCTTCTTTGGTCAAATCATAAATATCAGCCACACTCTTGAGACCGGGAGTTTTGAGAAGTTGCTGAACCACCGCTTCCCCCATTCCTTCAATATCCATGGCGCTCCGGCTGGCGAAATGAAGAATGCTTCTTTCAATTTGAGCCGGGCAATCAATGTTGAGGCAGCGAAGTGCCACTTCGCCTTCGATTTTTTCCGTGGCCGTGCCGCAAACCGGACAGTGGCGAGGAATTTTAATTGTCTGTTCATCGCCCGTTCTCTTCGTCAGCACAACCTTGATCACTTTTGGAATCACTTCGCCGGCCCGTTCAATCAACACGGTATCGCCGATTTTTATACCCAACCGTTTTATCTCATCGTAGTTGTGCAAAGACGCATTGGAAATAATCACACCGCCGCATTCCACAGGTTCTAACTTCGCGGTGGGGGTTATCACACCGGTTCGTCCGACGGAATGTTCAACATCTATAATTTTGGTCGTCGCCTGCTTGGCTTGATATTTATAGGCGATGGCCCAACGCGGGGACTTCGCCGTGAAACCCAATTCCTTGTGTTGCGCAAGATCATCAATGCGAACAACAATCCCGTCCACTTCAAACGACCATTTGCTTCTCTCTGTTTCCCACGCATCAGCCGTCTTCATCACCTCGGCAACATTCTTAACTGTTTTCATGGGTCGCGCGATAGGAAGTCCCAGTTTCTGCGCCAGTTCAAGAAATTCTGTGTAAGCTTTAAAAGATTGGCCCTTTAATTCTCCGTAGGAGTGAACGGCAAACTTGAGAGGTCTTTCAGCGGTGATGCGGGAATCTTTTTGGCGAAGCGATCCGGCCGCGAAGTTGCGTGGGTTCGCATAAGGTTCTTCTCCCTTCTTTTTGATCTCTTCATTCATGGCCTGAAAATCTTTAACGTCCATATAAACTTCGCCCCGGACCTCGAGCCGTTCAGGGAAAGGCGCATTGAGTTTGAGCGGAATCGCTCTAATCGTCCGTGCATTCAGCGTTACGTCTTCTCCTGTTTCTCCATCTCCCCGCGTGGCAGCTCTCTCCAGCTTTCCCTTCTCATATAAAAGAGAAAGAGACAACCCATCAATCTTTGGATTTAAAACGTAAGTGACGGTTTGATTCTTTAAAATTTTCTGGGTGCGCTCCTCCCAAGCCATCACTTCTTCGCGGGAATAAGTGTTGTCCAAAGACAGCATGGGAACAATGTGGCGAATTTGACCGAAAACGGAAATGGGTAATCCAGAGACGCGTTGCGTGGGTGAATCAGGCGAGATGAGGTCGGGATGCGCGGTTTCTAATTCTTTGAGGCGGGTGTAAAGGCGGTCGTATTCCCGGTCTGAAATCTCCGGGTTGTCTTGAACATAATAAAGTTGATCGTGGCGCCGGATCTCTTCCCGGAGGCTCTCGATCTCGGCGTTAGGATTGGGGAGCGGCTTTTCTCTCATTTTTGATCTTATCCAGAATTCCGTTCACGAACTTTCCAGAGTCATCCGTGGAAAATTCTTTGGCGATTTCAACCGCTTCATCGATGATGACGGACAGCGGAGTGTCCAGTTCAAAGAGAATCTCGTAAATCCCCAAACGGAGAATGTTTCGATCCAAAGCCGCCATGCGCGACAATTCCCAGTTTTGGGCGTGCTTGACGATATGGGTATTCAGTTCATCCCATTTACCGGCGGCGCCATTGGCTAATTTCCGAGCGAATTCGGCAATTCCTTTTTCAACATCAGTGCCTGACAAAATTGTATTGATGGCTTTTTCCCCAGGAAATTTGGCGACGTCCACCAAGTAAAGCGCTTGTAACGCCAACTCCCTTCCTTTTCTTCGTGCGCCCATTAAATTGTCCCCTTATTCTTTAACTCGATCATCTCCATCGCGGCCTGCGCGATTTCCTTCCCTCTATTTAAAGGTCCTGGCTTGGAGCGCTTCCAGGCTTGAGACTCATTGTTCGGCGTTAACACACCAAACAAACAGGGGACGTCCGTAAAAAGTGACGCCAATCCAATTCCGGTAGCGGCCCAACCAGCCACATGTTGATCATGTGACGTGTCGCCCTTGATCACGCATCCGAGGCCAATGACGGCGCTATATTTTTTTGATTTCGCTAATTTATGAACGGCGTAGGGCAATTCATAAGCGCCTGGAACCCTCACAACATTAATGGCTGATTTGTGCACACCCCGATGTATCAACTCTATGGCGCAGCAATCCAAAAGACTTTCGGTGATCTTTTCATTGAAGCGCGAAACAACGATGGCGATCTTTAAATTCTTTTTCATTTTTGAAGGAGGTGGCCCATTTTTGTTTTCTTGGTTTGAAGATACCGTTTGTTAGAAGGATTGGCATCGATGACAAGCGGAACACGCTTGGTGATCTTAAGACCATAGCCATCCAATCCGACGACTTTTCGTGGATTGTTCGTCATCAAATGAATGGTCGATAACCCGAGGTCCCCTAAAATCTGCGCGCCGATCCCATAATCGCGAAGATCGGCCGGAAATCCCAACTTTATATTGGCTTGGACGGTATCGAGGCCGCCGTCTTGAAGATTGTAAGAGTGCAGTTTATTCATGAGTCCAATGCCCCGCCCTTCTTGGTGCATATAAAGGACCACCCCTCGTCCGGCCTCACTGACGGCTTTCATGGCCGCGCGCAATTGTTCTCCGCAATCGCACCGCAAAGATTCGAGCACATCACCAGTAAAACAAGACGAATGGACACGAACCAAAACATTTTTTTGCCCGCTAACGTTTCCTTTCACCAAAGCGACATGGTGCTCTTGTAAAACGACGTCTTCATACAAACGTAGATCAAATTCTCCAAACCGGGTCGGGATCTTGGTTGTGACCAAAGGATTGATCAACTTTTCATGCCGGCGCCGGTAAGAAATCAAATCTTGGATCGTAACAAGGGCCAGTTTATGTTTGTGAGCTAGATTTTTTAAACCACCGAGTCGGGCCATGGATCCATTGGCATTCATAATCTCGCAGATCACGGCGGCCGGCGTAAGGCCTGCCAATCTCGCTAAATCAATCCCGGCTTCGGTGTGTCCCGTTCGCACCAAGACACCGCCTTGTCTGGCCCGGAGCGGGAAAATATGTCCTGGTTTGGCCAAATCTTCAGCCCGCGTCCGTTTATCAATCAATGAAAGAATAGTTTTGGCCCGATCACTGGCCGAAATCCCCGTTGTGGTTCCTTTCTTAACATCCACGCTCACCGTAAAGGCCGCTTCTCTTAGTTCGGTGCTGACATTCACCATTGGGGCAAGCCCAAGCCGGTCCAACTGTTCCCCCATCATGGGAACACAAATAAGCCCGCGTCCATGTTGGGCCATGAAATTAATCGCTGAAGGCGTTACTTTCTCCGCCGCCATGATGAAGTCCCCTTCGTTTTCTCGCGCGGGGTCATCAACCACAATAACCATTTCACCCTTTCGGATGCGCTGGATGGCTTGGGGGATGGCTGTAAACTTATCGGTCATTTTCGAATAAACCTCTCCACATATTTGGCCATGATGTCAGCCTCTAAATTAACGAGGTCTCCCACTTTAAGGAGGCCTAAATTTGTTTCCTTCAAGGTAACCGGAATGAGAGCGACCGAGAAAGATTGGGGTGTCGCCTTGACCGCGGTCAGGCTAACACCATTAACGGTCACGGAACCTTTGGAAACCACATAACGGAGGAGCTGCTTCGGGCCAGAGAACCATATCTCTTTATTTTTCCTTTGTGGTACAATCTTGTGGACCCGTCCCACCCCATCTACGTGTCCTTGGACAATATGTCCACCTAAAAAGTCTTGTAAGGTTAGGGATCGTTCAAAATTAACCCTGCCGCCCTTTTTTAGATTCTTGAGATTGGTTTTTATTAGGGTTTCGGGGGTCAAGTCAAACCAAAGCTCAGTCCGCCCCCCTTTCACTTGGGACTTCGTTACGGTAAGACAGACGCCATTTACGGCGATGCTTTCACCCAGACTGTACTTCGCTTTGGGCGCCAAAACTGAAAGGTTCTCGCCTTTATTGGATGAGATCGAAACAAGATGTTGAACCAGTCCGGAAAACATTTACTTAAAAAGCCCCCTTATAATGATGTCGGGACCAAGCCGACCTACCGTCATCGACTTTAGCTTGAACGCCTTGGAAATCGAATCAATTCCAGCACCATCCACCGCTGTCTTTGCCTGGCTTCCACCGATAATGATGGGAGCCACAAAAAGTAAAATTTCATCAACAACATTCTTGGATATGAAGCTCCAAGACGTATTTCCACCACCTTCTATAAGTAGTTGAGATACATTATTTTTAGAAAGTAACTTAACTATTTTTATTGGATTAATAGATCCATACTTAAGACTTTCTCTTAAGATTTTAACGCCCTTCAATTCGAGCTTTTTTTCAGCCAAAATTTTGGCCCGATTGGAAGCAATCACCCATGTAGGTGGCCTTGATGAGGAATAGATTTTAAGCCGCGGAGAGGTTCTTAAGTGGGGATCCAAAACCACTCGAATCGGGTTTCTCCCCCTGCCATGACTGGTCAACAAAGGGTTATCCAGAATAGCCGTGTTGGCTCCAATGAGAACCGCATCAGACTCCGCTCTTAACGTATGGACCAGCTTCCTGGAAACAGGCGATGAGATCCACCGAGAATCGCCGGATTTCGCGGCTGTCTTGCCATCTAAAGAGACGGCCATCTTAAGAATGGTATAGGGACGGTTCTCCCGTTTCCAAGTCAAGAAGGCGCGGTTTTGAACCTCTGCAGCGGCTTTCTCAAGCCCCAAGTGAACTCGAATGCCAGCTTTCTTGAGCAAGGCGATTCCTTTCCCATTAACAGAAGGGTTTGGATCTTTGAGGGAGATAAAAGCTTCACGGATGCCTGCTTCAATCAAAGCCGGAGCGCAAGGCGGAGTTTTCCCCCAATGAGCACAGGGCTCGAGGTTGATATAGAGGGTGGAACCTTTCGCGTGGGATCCGGCTTTTTGGAGGGCGACAATTTCAGCGTGAGGACCCCCATAGCGAGCGTGATGTCCTTCACCAATAATCTTACCGTTCTTCACCAACACACACCCGACCAGAGGATTGGGATGCACCTTCCCTTTGCCCTTTTGGGCCAGGCTTAGCGCTCTCTGCATGAATCTAGCGTGGTTGGTTGTCATAGATCGGTCCTTCATAACAGAAAAGAAAAACCCATGAAGATTGATCCCTCCATGGGTTTGAGAAAAAACTAAATCGGCTTACTTAAACTTAGCGATCGACATTCCGTTTTTGCTGAACGATTTAAGAGCACCCACTGT
>CAZJOE010000029.1:0-10857 GCA_964547555.1 uncultured Elusimicrobia bacterium
TTATTTGCGGCCTCTTCTTAGGTCACATGGTGTTGCTTCGAGATTTAAGATTGGTTTCGGGCGAAGGATTTCGGTTTGTCGGGCGCGAGGTGGTGTTTTTCTTGGTGCTTGTGATTTGGACGACAGACGTTGGCGCTTGGCTGGTGGGAAAAACAATCGGGCGCACCAAGATTGCGCCGACAATTTCTCCGGGGAAAACAATGGAAGGGTCTGCGGGTGGAACAATTCTTGCGTGTTTGGTGGGATGGATATTTCAGCAAACCTTTCTTAAAACCGCTTGGGGGCCGCTTGAAGCCATTTTTTATGCGTTCTGCGTCTCACTCACGGCACAGATGTCGGATTTGGTTGAATCATTGGCGAAACGATCTTTCGGCGTGAAAAATTCATCGGAGCTTTTACCCGGGCACGGCGGAATATTGGACCGCTTCGACTCTTTTATCTTTTCAGCTCCTTTTTTTTATTATCTGCTGGTGGCCACAGGAAGGTTTCAGTAAATCATGCCCAAGAAAAATATCGTTATTCTCGGTTCGACAGGATCCATCGGCGTTAGCTCGCTCGATGTGGTCCGTCATCACAAAAAAAGTTTCAAAGTGGTGGGACTGGGCGCGCATCGGAATGTGAACCTGATTCATAGCCAGATTGCCGAATTTTCTCCTCTGGCCGTCGCGATGGGAAACACGCCGGCGTCGGAAGAACTAATAGACCTTCTCCGATCTAAAAAGAAAAAGACTTCTGTGTGGAATCATTCCGATGGGTTGGAACGCTTGGCCCGCATGAAAGAAGCCGATGTGGTGATTTGCGGAATTGTCGGAGCTCAAGGACTTCACTCCTTGGTTGCTGCTCTTAAGGCGGGAAAAACCGTGGGATTGGCCAATAAAGAAGCGTTGATCATGGCCGGTGAGCTCATCATGGCGATGTCCAAAAAATACAAAGCCCCGATTATTCCCGTCGACAGTGAACATTCGGCCATCTTCCAATGTTTAAAAGGGCAAGGCGGACGGCCTCACGAGATCAGCCGGCTCATTTTAACCGCGAGCGGCGGGCCCTTTTATAGAAACAAGAAGAATTTGGATTCCATCACGGTAGAAGAGGCGCTCAACCATCCGACTTGGAAGATGGGCGCCAAGATCACGGTGGATTCGGCCACGCTCATGAACAAGGGCCTGGAGGCCATTGAAGCGCATCATTTGTTTGGCGTACCCATGGAGAAAATTTCTATTGTGATCCATCCCCAATCGATCGTGCATTCGCTGGTGGAGTTTTCAGATGGAGCGGTACTGGCGCAGTTGTCTCACCCGGACATGCGGCTTCCGATTCAATACGCGATGACTTATCCCGAGCGGTTCACAACTCAGCTCAAACGCCTTAACTTGGAAGAAGTGAAACGGTTGGATTTTGCGGAACCAGATTTTTCCCGATTTCCTTGTTTGAAGTTGGCGTTGGACGCAGGGAAAAAAGGCGGGACCGCGCCGACGGTTTTATCCGCCGCCAATGAAACGGCGGTCGCGGCGTTTCTTGGAAAAAAGATTTCTTTTATGTCGATCCCTCGTGTGGTTGCGGCTGTTTTGGCCAAACACAGGATCACCCATCGTTCCACTCTCGCCCAAGTATTGGCGGTGGACCAATGGGCAAGAGAGCAGGCAATCAATGTCATTAAAAAAATGGAGAAATTAAAATCATGACCTTTTTACTTTCAGTTCTGGGAGTTGTATTCGCTTTTGGATTGGTGATCTTCGTGCACGAGTTCGGCCACTTCATGGTTGCCAAGAAAAGCGGCGTTCGCGTTGAACAGTTTTCTTTTGGATTTGGACGGGAGATCTTTGGCTTCCAAAAAGGTGAGACGCGCTACACGGTGAACTGGATTCCCTTGGGCGGTTTCGTGAAAATGGCCGGCGAAACACCGGAAGAATACACAGGTCCTGCTTTCGAGGGGAAATCCGCCGTTACGGAAGGCGCCACCGTGGACCGTTCCCGCGACTTCTTGGCCCAACCTTGGTATTTGCGGGTCCTCATCGCCTTGGCTGGACCCTTCATGAATTATGTCCTCGCCATCATCATATTTTTCTTGATGCTCATGATTTGGGGAGAACCGATCCAAACCAACAAGACCCAGGTGGGCGAAGTGATGGCGGGGAAGCCCGCGGCCGCCGCCGGCATCCAGGCAGGAGATCATGTCGTGAGCGTTCAAGGTCAAGCGGTGGAAGATTTTATGGAAGTCGCGCTCAAGATTCATGATCGTCCCGAACAACCCACCGACATTGTTGTGAAAAGAGACGGCGAGGAAATTAAATTTACCATGACTCCTGAAAAAGACGCGTCCCGAGGCGGCGTCGGAATTATCGGGATCCGCCCGGCAGCGCCCATCCAAGATCATGTTAAAAGAGGTGCCGTCTCCTCGGCGAAAAAAGCGGTTTGGCAGTGCTGGAATATTTCGAAGTTCACTCTTTATTACTTGGGTCAAAAGATAATGGCGCGAGAACGGCCCGATGTCGCGGGTCCGATCGGCATCACCCAGGTCATTGTGAAGGCCGTGAAAACCGGCTTGGAAGATTTCATGTTCTTGATCGCCATGATCTCTGTGGCCATCGGTCTTTTCAATCTTTTCCCGATTCCTCTTTTGGATGGCGGACACATTCTTTACTACGTCATCGAAGGCATCAAAGGAAAACCTGTGAGCGCTGGCATCATGAACAAAGCCAACATGGTGGGGTTCGCCTTACTGATCAGTTTGTTTGTCTTCGCGACGTTTAATGACATCCAACGGATCCATACCGAACGAAAAGCCAAAAAAACCGCTGACATACCCGTGGTTGAAGCCACACCACTTCCTTCCAAGTGACGTGAAGTATTCTCAATATTTCATTCCGACTCTAAAAGAAACCCCGTCCGACGCCGACACCGTCAGCGCGAAGCTGATGCTTCGTTCGGGAATGATCCGGAAAGTTGCGGCGGGTCTTTATGATTGGCTGCCGCTTGGGCATAAAACGCTTAAGAAAGTTGAGCGAATTGTTCGGGAAGAAATGGACCGCGCCGGTGGCCTTGAAGTTTGGCTTCCTCACGTGCAACCCAAAGAACTCTGGGAAGAAAGCGGCCGGTGGCAGTTTTATGGACGAGAACTCCTCCGTTTTAAAGACCGCAAGAATGGCGATTTTTGTTTTGCTCCGACCGCTGAAGAAATCATCACCGACTTGGCCCGCCGCGATTTAAGATCGTACCGAGAGCTTCCCAAAATTTTCTACCAGTTCGGCACAAAGTTCCGTGATGAAATTCGTCCTCGCTTTGGCGTCATGCGCGCCCGCGAGTTTTACATGAAGGACGCTTATTCCTTTCACGCTTCGACCGACGATTTAAACAAGACTTATCAAATCATGTTCGATGCCTATACGCGCGTGTTCACTCGGCTCGGACTGAAATTCCGTCCCGTTGAAGCCGATACCGGCACTATTGGCGGCAGTTCCTCCCATGAGTTTATGGTCTTGGCTGAAACCGGCGAAGAATACATCGCCAATTGTGAAGCGTGCGGATACGCGGCCAACATCGAGCGCGCCGAAATTAAACCGCCAAAACCGGTAGCCAAAGAACCCGCTGGAAAGATTGAAGAAGTTTCCACTCCGAACCAACATAAAGTTGAAGATGTGGCCAAGTTTGTCGGAACAACGCCGGACAAAGTCGTCAAAGCCGTTTTTGTCGTCACCGATTTTCTTAATCCCGCGACCCTGCAGATGGTGGTGGCTTTCTTGCGTGGCGATACCGATTTAAATGAACCAAAGCTGATGCGGCTTCTTGGCGCCAAACAAATTCGCCCGATGAAAGAAGAAGAATATCGCGCGGTGGCGGAGTGTGATCCAGGCTTTGCGGGTCCCTTGGGTCCGGTCAAAGCCAAAATCGTGGTGGACCAATTGGTGCCGCTTATTTCCAATGCGGTGGTGGGCGGACACAAGAAAGATGTCCACACCAAGAACGTTAATTACAGTGATTGGAAAGTTAAAGTGGATACCGTTGCTGATATCCGCAACATCAAACCAGGCGACGAATGTCCCACCTGCGGGAAGACCATTAAATTTCTTAAAGGAATCGAAGTCGGGCATGTGTTTAAGCTCGGCACCAAATATTCGGAGGCGATGAAAGCCACTTATCTTGATGAGGGGGGGAAAGCTCAGCCCATGGTGATGGGGTGCTATGGCATTGGAGTTTCACGCATTGTGGCGGCAGCCATTGAGCAGAACTCGGATGAATGGGGAATCAGATGGCCTGTTTCCATCGCCCCTTTTGAAGTGATTGTAACGCCTGCCAATGTCACCGATCCCAAATCAAAAGAAGTTTCCGACACGATTTACGCGGACCTCAAAGCCAAAGGCGTGGAAGTTCTTTTGGACGACCGCGATGAACGCGCCGGGATTAAATTTAAAGACGCCGATCTCATTGGGATTCCCGTTCGCGTTACCGTGGGCGAAAAATCTCTCGCCAAAGGTGTTGTCGAAATCAAGCTGAGAACAGAGGCCAAAGCCGAAGAAGTGCCTTTGGACAAAGCGATTGAAAAGACCTTGGAGCTGGTGTTACGCTTGAAAGCGTGAACATCCAACGCTCCTCCTTATTAATAGCCTTCCTATCCCTCTTCCTCATTTCTAAGGTTTCTGCCGAAGAGGGTAAGCGCGTCCAATGGGTTTTGGATGAATCCTACGCCGGTTCCCATCAAACTTCCTTTCAAAAACTCCGTTATCAAATTCCCAATCTCATGCGGCAAACCTGCATCAATATTGCGGTCCGCACCGGCATGGATTTTCAAGATGGATGGCGGTATCCGTTGGAGGTGGGCTTTGTCGATGGTTCTCCGATGGGAATGGAAAATGTTTTGGCCTATGTTCAATTGGGACGAATGTCGGATGGGACCTTCGCGCAGCAATTAAATATCAATCTGGACGCCTATGAAAGGGAAGCTTTTAACTTGGAGAAAGTTTTTGCCCATGAATTGGTCCACGCGATGTTGAATGATGCCATCGGGGGACAAGCGGCGACGACTTTGCCGGTTTGGTTTCATGAAGGGTTGGCTGTTTTTGGGGCCGATCAAGGCGACGGCATGGTCAAGGCTTATGCCAATCGATTTTTTGGGATGGGGGAGAACGCGATCATCAATGGTTTAGAAGGGCCCCACGGAGCGCTGGATTACGCGGAAGATTATCTGGCAATGAAGTACATCAATGAGAAAATCGGATCCAACGCTTTTCACAATTTCATCAAAGAAGTGATTCGGACCAACGGGAATATTCCTCAATCTCTTCAATACACCTGCTTTATCAGCTGGCCAGATTTCCAAGAGAAGCTTAAAGAATATTCCCGCCAATACTTAAAAGACCTCGGGCCTTCCCGCCGCGGGGGAAATTCCAACCCTTATTAGACGGTTTTTCCGACCTTGGCTGAGGATTTGTAGGCGTGGAAGATCGCGCCCAATCCCAAAACGCTGGCCACAACAAGCGTCACCGCATTCGATCCACCGTAGTGGCTTGGCGCCATCATTCCAAAAAGCATGGGACCAGAGAGATAGGTGTTGATTTTGGAAAACTTTCCGGCTTTCGCGCGAAGCGCCGGCAGTTGTTCCGGGGTGGATTTGCCGCCCAAGATTTTCCGCTGGGTGGGCCAAATAATGAACCACACGTTGAACCACATAATGAAACCCAAAAGCATTCCCATGGAGATCCACACAGCGCGGCTGGTGAGCCCATTGAAATCACTCCAATAAGAAGTGGGACCGAAACCGGTTCCCGGCGTGTACATGTAGATCATCGTGAAAAGGATGAGGCCGGCGATGAAAGTGATCATGGCACCCCAACGAAACCACCAAAGAGCGCGAGGCATGAGTTGTGGGTTAACGGCTTTCTTCGTGGCGTCGTCAAGTGAACCTTGGAGCTGAATGTTCACGAAGTTGAAAAAATAGAGATGTCCGATCCAGGTGATGCCGGCAATCACGTGCAGCCAGCGGATCAAAAGATGAAAGTTAGAATAAAAGTCTGTCAGTGCCATAAATCCCCCTTAATTTGAATGTGCTTCAAAATACCAAAATCCCAAGCTACTTAAAACAGGTTACTTGCTTTCCACGGGCGCCAAAAAAACTTCCGCGCCGACCAATTGATCATTCGGCCCCAAACCGCTGTCATGAACCAAAAGAGAAACCCGCCGCGTATTATCATCTCCCGGGTCCGGGTTGTAAGAGACGATATCTCGGACTTTTGCTCTCATGGAGACGCCCGATTTAACGATGATATCAACACTGTCATTGTGGGTGGTCTGCCCCGGCCATTTTTCATCAAGAAGCAAAGCGCGTCCAATTCCAGCGATAGGAAAGGCGCGCTCGATAAATCCAAGGCGTTTTTTCATCGTCCCTGCTTTTTAACTGACTTTCCCGTCCAAAGCGGGACAATCCTGAAATTATATTTTCCAACCTCAATTATCTTTGGCTTGCCTTTGTGGTCCTTGTAAGGTGTTTTCCGTTCCAATATGAATGAGAATTCTTCACGGTCGCCTGGGTTCAAGGTTGATTCATTCAACTTGATCATTTTGGTGACGCGGGGTTTGGCCAGGCTGGTGTTTCCGATTTCCACGCGGATCCTTACATTCGTCGCGGGTTTTCCGCCTGAATTTAATAGGTTCCCTTGTATGCACAATTGCGTTGAAGGACATTCTTCCAGAATCTCTTGCCATTCCACCACCACGTCGGCTTTTTGAAAAAGAGGTTTGGGTTCCGGGCGGACTTGAAGAGGGGGAGGAACGGGTCCGGCATAGAGAGAGGGGGAATAAAGAAGGCTGATGGCCAGAAGAAGTGTCCGTATTTTCACCAGTTAATTTTATAAGATCCGTGTCCGAAGGAAAAAGGAAACTATGGGAAGAATTCTAATTGCAGACGACGAATCCAAGATCCTCGAGGTCATGAAAGACATCCTCGAAGGTCAAGGACATCAGGTTGTGGCTGTGTCGGATGGGGAAACCGCCCTTCGCTGGCTGCAGTCCGACCATTTTGACGTGGCGCTCATCGACGTGATGATGCCGCGTTTGGACGGTTATCATGTCGCCGCCGCCGTGCGCGCATTGGAAGATCCGCCCAAAATCATCATCGTCACCGCCCGCGATTTTCAAACCGACAGAGAAGCCATTCATGCTTCGGGTGCGGACGCCTTCCTTCCAAAACCTTTTGCGACCAAGGACTTGATCGAGGTCGTTAAAAACCTCATCGCGGAAAAAAAAAAGAGTTAGATTAAGCCGTTGTTAGGAGTGAGCTTTTTCGTAGGCGGAGATTTTATCTTCGTGCTGCAGTGTCAAGCCGATATCATCCAACCCGTTCACCAAGCAGTGCTTCCGGAATTCATTCACGTCAAACTTGAGAACGCGTCCTTCCGACGTGGTGATGGTTTGTTTCGGCAAATCGATGGTGAACTTCTCTCCCGGTTTCTGAGAAACTTCGCGAAATAATTCTTCCACATCTTCCGGCGGCAGGATGATCGGCAACATGCCGTTCTTAAAGCAGTTGTTGTAGAAAATATCGGCGAACGAAGGCGCAATGATCACGATAAAACCGTATTCATGAATCGCCCAAGGCGCATGTTCCCGCGAACTTCCGCAACCAAAATTGTCGCGGGTCAAAAGAACGCTTGCTCCTTTAAACCGCGGTTGATTCAATTCAAAATCGGGGTTCTCCGTCTTCCCATCTTCCTTAAATCTCCAATCGAAAAATAAGAACTGTCCAAAACCCGTGCGCTCAACGCGCTTTAAGAATTGTTTCGGAATGATTTGGTCGGTGTCGACATGCTGACGATCCAGTGTGGCGACCAAGCCGGTGTGGGTGTTAAAGGGTTTCATTACTTGTACTCCCACTTACGAATATCGGTGAACGCGCCTTTGATTGCAGCGGCGGCAGCCATTGCAGGGCTGACCAAGTGAGTTCTTCCACCTTTTCCTTGTCGTCCTTCGAAGTTTCTGTTGGACGTCGACGCGCAGCGTTCGTGAGGCAGGAGAATATCGTCGTTCATGGCCAGGCACATGCTGCAGCCCGACTCTCTCCATTCAAATCCGGCGTCTTTAAAAACTTTGTCCAAACCTTCTTTCTCGGCTTGCGCTTTCACCTGCTGAGAACCCGGCACCACCATCGCGTGAACCTTCGGGGCGATCTTGTGACCCTTCACGACTTTGGCCGCTTCACGCAGGTCGCGGATGCGTCCATTGGTGCAGCTACCGATGAACACGCGGTCAATCGCCAGGCCTGAGATCGGCGTGTTGGGTTTGAGTCCCATGTATTCGAGAGCTTTCTCATAGGTGTGTTTCAAATTGGGATCGGAAACTTTAGACAAGTCCGGCGTTTTTCCTTCGATGTCGCAGCCCATACCCGGGCTCGTTCCCCAAGTCACTTGAGGACGAATCTCGGCGGCATTGATAACGACGGTTTTGTCGTACTTGGCGCCGGCGTCGGTCGTGAGAAGTTTCCATTTGGCGACCGCTTTATCCCAATCAGCTCCTTTGGGAACACGGACTTTATCTTTCAGGTAAGCAAAAGTGGTTTCGTCGGGACAGATGAGACCGGCGCGCGCGCCACCTTCAATCGACATATTGCAAACGGTCATGCGCTCTTCCATGGAGAACCCACGAATGACTTCCCCCGTAAACTCAATCACATGCCCGGTCGCGCCATCGGTATTGATGACATCAATGATATGCAGCACCACGTCTTTCGCCGTGATCCCATTCGGTAACTTCCCTTCAACGCGAATTTCCATCGTCTTGGGTTTAAATTGTTGGAGACATTGGGTGGCCAGCACATGTTCAACTTCACTCGTGCCGATACCAAATGCGAGAGCGCCAAACGCGCCATGCGTGGAAGTATGGGAATCGCCACAAACAATGGTTTTGCCGGGTTGGGTCACGCCCAGGTCGGGGCCGATCACGTGAACAATACCGGAGAGGGGACTTTGCATGTTCAAACACTCAATCCCAAACTCTTTGCAATTGGCTTCAAGCGTGTCGACAGATTTCTTCGAAATGGGATCTTTGATCGGGAGGGTGCGGGACGTCGTCGGAATATTGTGATCCATGGTCGCCAAGGTCAACTTCGGCTGCCGAACCTTCCGGTTATGCATGCGCAGCCCGTCAAACGCTTGAGCGCTTGTCACTTCATGGATCAAATGCAAATCAATGTAGAGAACAGAAGCCTTACCGGCCTCTTCATTGACAACATGGTTGTCCCATATCTTTTCGATTATAGTTTTAGGCATATTTTTTATTCGTTTAGGAAAACCCTGCGGAACTCCGACGAAGGACGATATTTTACTCTAAGGGAGGGGTTTTGGCTAGGGTGGTCAAAAAGCCTTTGATGAGGAAATGTCTCTTGATCGAAGGGGGATCCGTGTGTATATTTGATCATTCAATTGTTCGATTTCAAGCGCGGATGTCGGCTGCGAGAAGAAATACGAACTAATAAGAGGAGGATGGAAATGAAGAGTTTCAGAAAGAAGATGAAATATGCGTTGATTCTGGCTTTTATAAACTTCGTAGTTCCAGGGGTGGTTTTTTCAAAGGCAAACCAGCCACCGCGCCCTCCAAAGGTTGTTTCAATTCAGCAGGTTACTGAAGCAAAATGGTACCGAAATTCCGCAACACAAGAGACGGTATTAAAATCCTTTCGCATGATTTCACCTGGAACAATTAATGATTCTGGCGATCCTGCCGCGACTGTTACATTAAGTCAATTCTCATTGGAAGTTTGCGCATCCGTTGGTGGATTGTTGTGTAGCAGGTTGAATGTGAAGCCATCGATCCTAAATAGAGGTATCGGGGCCACATACTCATCTGACAAAGTTCAAGTTGAAGTTAGTTTCGACGCAGGGGCAGGACAATTTGTTCCTCCTCCAGTAACTGTTCCGGGAAATTTATTGGTTATAGCTGGTGTTGATGGCGGAAGTTCGTTGAAGGTGGTTTTGTCGGGTATGTATGCTTCTGCGTATGAATTTAAAATGACAGCGAGAGAAGTGGCCGCAGCGAATTCAATGCCGATGGCTTCTCCTAGTGGAACGCTGTCTCCACGATAACTAAGAAGAAGTGCGTTAGAACCGAACTGCATTTAATATGAAAATGGGTACGTAGAAATACGTGCCCATTTTTATTTGCCTTTTGCTTTTAGGCGGCGCGGGCGATAGCTTTTTGAACAGGTTGGGAAAGTGTAATCGCAACGAAGCAGGAGTTTGGATATAAATAGGATTGGCCGGATTCGTCTATGATTCTAATGAGGTCTCGGTCTGATGCGGTTTTATCTGAAATTGTCTGATAGATCTTACGCCGTTCCAATGAAACCTCGTATCTCTTATTTTTTATACAAACCACATAATATTTTGCCTTTCTTTTCTGTTTCATGATCTTTTGTCCGCTATTCTCATGTCTAATTTTTTAGACAACTGTCTAACAATCTAGACACTGCCAATAGCGGGACTCCATAACGGTTACTGGATCGGTTTTGACGCTTCGAGTGAAAAGATTCGCGCTTCATGGTGCTTGGTTGTTTCTTTTAACTCTTTTATATGAAGCCCTTGGACTAACTGTTCCTGATCAAATTCATTGGTCTTATTAATAAAGGAATCGATTTTCCCAATGAGCATAGAGATATCTTGTTTCGTGGCAGAGTTTTCTTTCAAGTACTGAATGTCTTCCCCGTGTTGGATCAGCTGGACGGTCATTCTGCCAGCCTGATCCTTAAGGTCTTTAAATTCAGATCGGACGTTTTTGAATTCATTCCTAACCCAGCCGGATTCCTTTTCAAATGAGGCGTTGCTGATGTATTTTTCTTTGACTTGTTTCTTCATATGCGTGGATCTCCTTGATGTT
>CAZJOE010000030.1:0-10783 GCA_964547555.1 uncultured Elusimicrobia bacterium
TCTTCATGAAGCGCCATGGTCACCATTCCCAACGAGTGGGAACGGGCGTCAAAAAGAGGGTTTGTCAAAACCAGGGACCTTTCCGACGAAAGAACGCCGGGCCTATGGGCCATTCCTAAAATTTCATTTTTTTTGGAAAGAAACGTCGCCGAGAGAACATGGGGATGTTGTAAAGCCTGTTGAAGGGTGGCTTCCAATTTCTTGCGTCCTTTCTCTTCATCTCCCGACCGCTCGGAAAGGAGGAAGTCCCGTTGGATTTCACAAGCGAGAATGGAAAGCGCCTGATCGTTGGCCCGGCGGGTGGGTTGGACCGACCATTGGCCGACGCTGTAAACCAAAGATCCCACGAAAACACCCATCAACAGGGCAAAAGAAAGGGGTTTCCATATAAAATCGGTGATTTTTTTCACAAGATGAGGGTAGGGGGGAATCCTTTATTGTGCAAGGGAGAGATTTCAGCGTGCATAAAGTCACAAGGTTTTCTTCAAGTTGTCATTTCTTTCACTGCATTTTGTATGTCTCCGACGGAAAAACCCTCTCTCTTTACAGTGTGTTCATTCATATTAATTGTCTTTAAATTAAGGGTGGACAATTACCCTCTATGGGGTAAAAATTAATCTATATCGTTATTCCACCATTTCCACAAAGGAGCATGGGGGTCCACACATGATAAAAGTCACCAAACGAATTTCCACTCAAGGCGTTTCTCTGGTAGAGCTGATCGTCGGCTCAGCGATCCTCATCATCGTTTTTGCGGGCGGATTTTTTATCCTCTCGCAACTCACCCGGCACACTGTTTCTCAAGGAAATCTGGATCATGTGGAGCGCGCTCTGGACGTGGCCATGGATAAGGTGAGAAAAATAGCCAGTGGAGAGTTTGATGAATTTCCAAATCAACGATTTGCCAACATGTTTCAAGCGTCAAGCCGGACCGTTACGGGGGGGAGCCCTGTTGACCTTGATGTTTGGGACAATGTGGTCATCGATCGATTGGTGGCGCCGCTTATTCAAAACACCAGAACGAGGGTGGTCACCTTAACCGCGACCTGGCATGAAAATGGGAAATTAAATACACGGGTCCGCACCTATTCATTAAACGAGACCAAATTGAGGATTAAAGGCGGCAATATCCGGTTTACGTTTAAAGATACAGACGGAAATCCAGTGGATGGCATTCGGGTCAGTGGTCCCAATCATGATAAGCGAGGAAGTGTGTATTGTGTGTCTGGAAAAGCTGATTCGGCTGACACTTATTACGCACCCTCTTGGGCAGGAGCTTGCGTGTTGACAGGTTTGTTAGTGAATTCCGGCGGTGTTGATGTCACCATGGACGGAGAAGGAAGTATCAGCGGGGCAAAAAAATATTATTTTGCCCAAAATGAGCCGAGCCCCACCGCTACGAGTTATGCGCCTGTCACAGGGATTCAA
Source organism: uncultured Elusimicrobia bacterium (assembly GCA_964547555.1). GTDB lineage: Bacteria > Elusimicrobiota > Elusimicrobia > F11 > F11 > CAZJOE01. The sequence continues at coordinate 1,429 of CAZJOE010000030.1, forward strand.
AATAAATGGAATGTCGGCACCCTGCTGCCGGAATTTTATCGGGTCATTCACACCGAAGAAACTGAACAGGATAAAACCATATCCGCCCCCACTTTTACTGTTCGTCCCTTGGGAAAGATTAAAGGACGCATCCGGAATTCTGAATGGTATCCAACATCGTCAGATCCTCAATATGTGCCGGGCCAAGCAGTTCGATTGATGTACACGGATAGAATTATTAATCGAGGGGAACCTTTTATTACGTCAGTTGATACTCCCGCCGATGGCTCTTATGAAATTTCAGAACTGATTCCGGGAAAATATTATGTTTCAGTCCTGGGCAAAAATGGATGGGCTTCATTGGGACTTCAGGCAGACGGGGTTAAAAAAATTCAATTTTCAGACTTGTCCCCTCTTCTACAGCCCTTTTACAACAATGATCTTGATTCCGGAGAAGTGCTGACCGTCAATCTCGACATTATAAAGCGAGGTTCCCTCAGCGGAGATGTCCGTGGAGTGAATCGGTTTTTTGCGGCAACAAGCAATGCGGCCACCAATCTGGGCCTTATTTTTAATCGAAAAAACAGTGAGGTTCGCCATAACAGTGCGCCGCTCAACGCGTTCGGGTTTCCTATTATTAGTATGGCTCTATCATTGGGGTGGCATTATCTAAATAATCCTACGCATCCCACGTTTACCGCCGCCCTTACCAATGGAAGCGGTCGTTACCAAACAGAACCCTTTACACCTGCCATTACCGATAGGCGCACCGGGACATATCCCTTGGATGAGCAATACAATCAGGTCCAATATCAAGTAACTAATTTAGCGCCGTCTCCTTTCACTCCTGTCATGGTAAAAAATCCTGGTGCCGCTAATCCCAACATGCAACTCTACATTCCCGGAGTCAGTAATTTTTTCGGATATGCTATTAACCCGGTATTAATGGATGCGACTGCTGGATTGGTTAATCCTCCGACGGATTTTTATATAGATCTGCGCGCTGGAAGAAATGAAGAGCTCGATATCCATTTATTGGAGAGAGAAGCTTTCGCCAATATATATGGAGAAATACTTTATTGTTACCCTGATGCATCCATTCCTCCCAATGATATCTGTGTTCCCTTTAATGGTGAGAACGTCACCAATGTTATCGCGCAAACGATTCAGTTGGGTGAGTTTGGAACAGAAGCGTTCGGAGCCTTGATTTTAGATATGGGTAGTAAAGCTTCTATGAGCTATTCTTATAGCCGTTCCCTTCCTTTTCCGAGCAGTGGACGCAACATGTATTCTATTTCTCCTTGTGTCACCGTGGATGGGGCTGGGAACGCCAATACTTCCTCTTGCAACAACTCAAATCCATTTATATTGCCACCCACTATTGGTGGGGCCACGACAACTATTAAAGCCAGGGCCACCTATTCTAACTTCAGTTCAGCAGGACTCAATTTGGTTGTGGTATTTGAACCCTGGATGAAGCATCAAGCTCCCCATGCCCCGCTTTATGATCGAGCCCCTGTGGCCGCCGGATTAACTGGATTTTTAGCAACGCTGATGGGAGCAACCGGGAATGGGTACACCACTACTTATTCTATTGCCTCTCCTAATCCCAGCAATCCTGAGGAAGCATTGGCAAGTTCGTTGGTCCAATATGTAGCCAACAAACAAACCATCGCGACTTTGAATGCTCCCGTTCCTCTCTCTCCGGGACAAAACCTTGGAAATTTAGACCCCAATGGAGTTTACTCGACAGTCCTCAAGATGAGAGATAGCAGCGAGTCCTATGACATGATTGATTATTCCATTGCCATGGATCTTAATAGTCTAGAGTGGTATCCCCATGCCCCTGAATACCAGGTCAGGAGAATTTATAACAACAGCACTCCCCATCCTATTGACCCCATTAACAATCCCGATTATTTATTGGCTAAAGTGAAATTGTGGAAAAGACAACATATTCACCGGGTGTATGGAGTTATTACGGCGAAAGGATCTGTGGCCGAGGCCTTGGGAGCCACAGTGACCTTGCAAGTATCAGGGGGGCCTTCAGGCAGCGGTTACACAACGGTTACTCCCGCCGTCATAGCAGATGTTGATATTTGTGATGACTTCTGGATGGATCCCAATTGCCCTGTTGATGGGAATTTGTATCAGTATTATTTCACCGATCAATACTTCATCGGCAGAGATGTGAGAAATATGAAAATAACAGTCAGCCAACCGGGCTACATCACCCAAAATATTTTGGTGGATGGTTATGACGAATTTGATGAAAGAATTGATATCGACCTTGTTCCTGGAAATAGCGCCCCGATTGAGATTCCCTATGATTTGTAAAAAAGCGAAGGGCGTGACAATTGTCGAAGTTTTAATTTCGGTCGCTATTCTTGGCGGAGTTGTCGCCATGTCCACCTTGGGCATCAAGATGTTGAATCTTTTTAATCGCCAGCGGATATTGGCGGAAACAGAAACCGAGGCTCAGCGGCTTATGTATATGATCGAACGCGATATTCGGAATTCTTATGTGTATGCAATTTCTTATATAGATCCCGCTGACCCTGAGGGGGGTGGCAATGGAATAACGCTTCAAACGCAAGAATTTTTAGCGGATGGAACGACCTACGATCAAAATCTTGGCACACTCCTTAACATGCCTGAAGCCAGCATAACGTATCAATACTTGGGATCTGCCGGAAAAGAATATTTGAAACGGCGCTTGAGCAAAGGAAATGAAGACACGGAACAACGATTTTTAACCAATGCCTTGGATCTATCTTCCCCTATTTTTAAACCCATGGTGGGGTATGAAGGGGTTCGTATCGAATTAAATTTAACTCCCGCTTATAGAAAAGGAAACAGTAAAAAAACTTACTCAACCTCCGTTATGAAATATTTTAATTTTAAAAATTAGGACGGAGCCCTGACATGTTAAATTCCAAAAAAAACTCCGGTTCAGTGGTGGTTCTCGCGTTCGTCATTGCGATTACCTTTGGATTTGTGGTCATGGCGTTCTATAAAGTGATTGATACCCGAGTGCGCCAATCCGTCTATTACGCGACCAAGAAGGGTGCTTATGAATTGGCGATCATGGGCCTTAACAGAGGGATGGGCCAATTGGTTCAGGCTTCTAATCTGGCCAGTTTTAACAGCCTTTACAATATGGACCAGCCCGGTGAAATGTGGATTTCAATTCCAGAACTTAATGGCGATTATATTAACCAGGCTGCAGTTGTTCCTGCTGATCAGACTGGTGGTAAACCTGTTAACTATTACATTAAGACCAAAGCACGCGTGAGCCGAGGCGCAAATCAATTTTCCACGACCCTTCACAGTTATGTCCAGCTTTCCAATATCGGAGAATATTTTGCTGCTGTGAAAGGTTCTCTGTCTATTTCCCCCGGGGTAAATGCGGCTGGTGGGCGGATTTACGCGGATTCTTTAACATTTATTGTTCCTGGAGGGGGCGAACCTAACACGCTGGTGAGGGGAGCGGAGTTTTTTAACACAGTTACTCCCAATATTGTTGCTGGCAATTGGCCAGTTGATCTAGCTAAGTTGATGGTCAATCCTACGCTTCCGCACGGGGGGTTTACTGTGAATGATGAAATTCCTCCCCACTGGATGCCACGCAAGGTGCCGGCCCCCTTGATTTTTCCACAGGTACAAAATACAGATGTGGCCCAATATTGTGCAGATGCGCCGGCTCTTAATCAATGTGTCCCCGGTCCCCCCGGCCCCCCCGACGAAAATGTGTTAACCATTACTGGACTCGTTAGTAGTTTGCCCAATGCCTCCACCATTATTTGTTGTAATTTTAATGATGGAACTCCCACCAAAGGAATTATTCAACTTCGAAATGTGACCGTTCAAGGACAAGTCCTTTTTGTTTCAAATGGAGAAATTCAAATTATTGGTAATCTTCTTAAATCAGGCGGTCTAGCGGCTCCTCAAGTTGCCAATCAGGCCATCTTGATGGCACAGGGAGACGTGGTGATAAATAATTTAAGTCCAGTTCCAGACCAACCCATAACTCAAAGCATCGCTGCTATGGTCATTGCACCCAATGGGGCCATTAAACCCCTCGTTTACGAGCCGGGAGATCCTCATGTATTCCTTAACCTTAATTTTACGGGATCGTGGGTCGTGGCCCAAGTGGGAGACTTGCCCAACACCTTTGCCAATGTTTATCAAGGAGCGGTTCGCCAATACAATTATGATGAAACACTTCGCACCACTCCCCCCCCGCAACTCCCTGCGGTTTCAAAAATTTGGTTTTCTTTTGAAGAAATCGGCGATTCCACCGGACCCCGATTCAATTGAAAATAAAATTCATTTTGATTCCTCTTGCGGCGAGTTCTCTGTTTTGTTCCTGCCTCGGTCCTAAAAAAATACTCTCCACTTCCAAAGAACCTCAATTGATGAATAAGACCTTTGGAGAAGTGAAGCTGGACCGGGACTCTTTGGCCATCAATTATAAAGATATCCAAATTGGAATTGATGAAACGGCCAATCCATATGACTATTTAATTCTTATAAATCATTCTGCCGCCTCCTTGGGATCTCTCCGAAAAAACCAAAAAATAATTACCTCGACCGAGAGGGCGGCCCGTCTGTCAAAGCAAGGATTTACCAACGTGAAGGGGTTAAAACCCGGCCCCATGATTCAGCTCACCAAGGGGGATGGGTTCCTTTTCGTGCGGGCTGCTGACAATGGTTACTTCTTGGAGTTTGATAATGGCAGGAATATTTTCTTGGGAAGTTCTCAAGCCACTGGGGATTCGTACCGGCCTTTTCTTTATTCGTTGCGCGACGAAGGAAAAGAAATCCATATGGGATTTTTTCCGGGTACCTTGGAAGAGTCAATCCTTGCGGAGATTATTTCTCTTTTACAACCAAATATGGCCATTGTGACCGGAGAGGCCGCTCCCGATCATCAAGGTTTGGGCCGCCTCCAAAAGATTCTCCGGGACCAAATGTATGAAGGGTCTCTTTTTAGTTCTCGCAAAGAGGAAAAATTTCCCTTCTAAATGACGTACAATTGGCCCATGAAATTCCGCCAAACTATTTGTTTCACGTTGCTTTTAACCTTTGGATGCGGCGGCCAAGCGGCCCTGGGTCCTGATCACACTCCTTCCGAACCCACCGGCGTTGTTCAAACCCTGATCGATTTATTGGATCAGCAAGACAAGATTCAAATCAAAGGCGAGGACTATCCCAATTCATCTTTGAATCCTCCTTCCCAATCCATCAGTCCCTATTACAATGGGTTGGTTTCATTGTCGACCCCCGTGGGATACAGAATTAAACTACGCTATCTTCGATTTGGTTTTGCTCTGGTTGAAGCTTTGCGAATCACGCGCGATGACGAACTTAAACGACGGTTAATTGAAATGGCCCAATGGTCCCGGAAACCGGAAGTGCGGGCCGAAGCCATCACCACTCTGGCCAGTTTATCCGATCCCGCCCACGTCAAATATTTGAAATCGGCGGCGCTTGATTCCAATGTGAACATACGCTTCGCGGCGATTATGGGACTGCAAATTTGGCAACAACCGGAAGCTCTAAAAATTCTGCAAATGGTTCGGTGGCGCGATTGGTCCCCCTTCATGCAAATTTTAGCCGCGCAAGCTTTGCTTTCCTTGGGAGATGAAACAGGGCTGGAAACGCTCTGGAAGGGATTGGACGACCACAGCTGGGTGGTTCGGTCCATGGCCGCTTGATATTTAGGCGATTATGCCGACCCGAAGGATTACACGAAAATTATTTCCTATCTGAACCGGGAGACCAAAAACGATTTTGTGGTGGCGGAACTTTCTATTGCGGCCTTAAAGTTAATCGCCAGAAAAGGAGATAAAACTTCTTATTCCTCTATTTCCAAAGGGTGGCGCGACAATGATGAAGTCCGGTACTCCATTGGCAAAGGCGGAGTGGTGGAATTGGAGCCCCTCATCATCGTTCCTCCTCGCCTTCGAATTCCTCAATCTCTGCAGATTGCGGCCAAGATTAATAATGAATTGCTAGAAATCATCCGCAACCGATTGGACAAGCAATTGGATGTGGAGCAAGCCAATGATCCTGTAAAACTTGAACTCAATTCCCTGACCATTCCCACCGGTTTTGCCATACAGACGCGTTATTCAGAACTCAGTTATTTGATTATTGAAGGATTGGCCGGGACCCGCGATCTGTTGCTTCAAGCGGAACTTGAAAAATTGGTGACCGATAGTCGAAGCGGGGTGGTTCGAGCGGGGGCGCTCATGGCCTTGGCTTACACACGCGACGAAAGATTTATTCCTCTGGTTCAAAATGCCCTTCAGGACAAAGATGGAAGGGTCCGTTTTGCCGCCATGGAAGCGATGGAGGTAGGCCGCTACAAAGGGGTGCTCCCGAGCTTAAGTTTTAATTTGGGACAAGATCCTTTGGCGGCTTTTCAAGTCCACGGTATTCAAATTTTTTCCAAATTTGGAGATGCCACGGCCCGGTATCAACTTCTCAATCACACCAATGATCAAGATTGGGTGTCTCGCGCCATGGCCTATTGGTACCTGGGCCTCTTTGGCGATCAATCCGATTACACCTATGTTCTCTCTCGGCTGGGGACGGAACAAAATCCATTTGTCAAAGCCGAGATCGTTTTGGCCGCTCTCCGCCTTGCTCCTCTATGACGCCAAAACCAGCTCCTTCCGAGCTTACTTTTAACCGCCAAAAAATCATCCGCGTTTTTTTCTTTGCGGCTTTTGCTCTGATTCTTTATCAGCTGTTCCAACTGGCCAGACCATTTTTAACGGCGCTTCTTTTGGCCGCGATGTTGGCCATGGGTTTTTTTCCCGTTTATTTAAAATTGAAGAGGTTTTTTAAGAATCCGAGCCTGGTCGCTTTTTTGCTAACGCTTTGTGTTTTTTTAGCCGCCGTCATCCCGATTGTTGGGACCGCTTGGTTTGTTTTTAGGGAGGCGGACCGGATTATTCCCACCGTTCAAACCGTATTGGCCAATGTGCAAAGTTTGGAGATGGAAACCGTTCGCAATAAAATCCCTGGAATTCTCCAACCCGCGCTCAATCCGGTCATCCACTTTTTTGAGACGATGGATATTAAACCCCAAGATAAGATCCTTCAATACGCGGGTTTCATTGGGTCAAAAATTACTTCGTTGGGGGCCTTTGCGGCGCGTCACGCCTTTTTTGCGCTGATCAACGGCATTGTTCTTTTGGTGTCGTTGTTTTTTTCCTTTCGAGACGGCGAGGCGCTTTATCATTGGGCGCTTTCTTTAATCCCCATGGATATGGAGCATAAAAAAGCCATCGCGCGCCGCGCTTATGAAACATTTATGGCGGTTGTGATGGGGGGCATTCTCACCGCACTGGCCCAAGGATTTGTGGCCATGATCGGATTTCTTATTGCCGGTGTTAAACTGCCCGTTCTTTTGGGTATCGCCACGGTGATGTGTTCGTTTTTGGGGGCATCCTTTTTGGTCACCATTCCGGTCGCCATCTCGATGTTTCAAGAAGGAACGGGTTGGGGAATTTTCCTTTTAATTTGGGGGGTCGGCGTGGTCGGGGTATTGGATAATATTATGAAACCGATCTTAATTGGTTCGCGCGCCCGGATGCCGTTCGTCCTTATTTTTCTCAGCATCATCGGCGGCATCAATGCCTATGGGCTCTTGGGCGTCATCTTGGGTCCCGTTGTTTTGGCCAGCTTTTTAACCTTCGTGAGTATTTACCGCAAGGGTTACAACAATCGAACCATGGCACCGGTCGATGAAGAGATTTCCCCTTCTTAAATTTGTGGCCAACGAACCCTCCGCCTGCGAGTTTCCAAAGTTCAACGCCCCCGACGAAGAAATTACGCATCTCCTAAAGACCGCTAAGACTATTGCCGTGGTGGGACTTTCGCCCAAACCGGACCGTCCCAGTTTTGGGGTCGCCCGCTATCTTCAGTCGATGGGGTACAAAATAATTCCTGTGAATCCAGGACAAAAAGAAATTCTGGGAGAAAAGGCTTATGGGTCTTTGTTAGAAGTGCCGGAGAAAATCGATATCGTTGATGTGTTTCGTGGGGCCGATGCGGTCCCGGAAATTGTGGAGCAGGCGATAAAGATTGGAGCGAAGGCTTTGTGGTTACAGTTGGGAATCGTTCACAATGAAGCAGGAGAGAAAGCGAAAGCGGCGGGGCTTACGGTTGTGATGAACAAATGTATGTCGGTGGAACGCTCTCGCCTGGGTTAATTTATTTTTCGGAACGTTTGCGGGCCGTGTGATCAAGAATTCTCTTTCTTAACCGGATGTTTTTGGGCGTCACTTCCACGAGTTCGTCCACATCGATAAATTCAATGGCTTGTTCCAAGGAGAGAACGCGCGGCGGAGTGAGCATGATGGTGTCATCGCTGCCCGACGCTCGCATGTTGGTGAGAGCTTTTTTCTTACAGGGATTCACCGTCATGGAATTTTCCCGCGAACTTTCGCCAATAATCATTCCTCCGTATACCGGATCGTCCGGACTGATGAACATAATCCCCCGTTCCTGCAAATTCTCGATGGCGAAAGAAGTGGCCACGCCTTTTTCTTGAGCAATCAACACACCCCGGCGGCGGGTTGTTTCGCGGCTTACCTTGGGAATATAACCATGAAAACTATGATGCATAAGGCCGGTGCCCTTGGAGATGGTGAGAAGATCTGATTTAAATCCAATCAACGCGCGAGCGGTGATCAAATATTCCAATCGTAACCGGGATCCTTCCAGATGCATGTTCTTCATCGTGGCGCCGCGCGCTCCCAAACATTCGAGGGCCGCACCTTGGAACGTTTGGTCCACATCCACGACCAAGTCTTCGGCGGGTTCCATCACAACACCATCAACTGTTTTGTCGATCACTTCGGGTTTTGAAACCGAAAGCTCAAAACCTTCACGGCGCATGTTTTCAATCAAAATAGATAAATGAAGCTCACCTCGTCCGCAGACTCTAAAGGAACTGGATGCGGACGATTCATCGACGGTCAGTCCGACAGCAATTTCTTTTTCATGGAACAGGCGGTCACGAATATGGCGGGTGGTGAGAAAATCTCCGTCTTGTCCGGCAAAAGGTGAATCATTCACTGAAAATTCCATGGCCATTGTCGGTTCGTCGATTTCCATGGCAGGAATGGCGACGGGGAATTCCGAAGAAGCAATGGTGTCTCCCACATGAGCTTCTTCAATTCCAGCCATGGCCACAATATCTCCGGCCACCGCTGATTCAATTTCTATTTGCTTGAGACCTTGAAACTTAAGGATCTTGGTGACGCGGGCCGCAATTTGTCGGCCGTCCCGTTTAATCAGCGTGACCGCTTGATTTTTTTTCACAGTCCCATTGGAAATTCGGCCGCTGGAAATACGT
>CAZJOE010000031.1:0-10538 GCA_964547555.1 uncultured Elusimicrobia bacterium
CGTCATCCACGGCGGCGACGCGACAAGACCACGGTTTTGTGTTGACCTGAGAAATAATGTTGTCGACAAATTTAACGATGGCGGCCCGAAGCGCTTCGCCTTCCAATGTTTCGTCATATTTGGATTGATTGCCCATTCCCAAAACCTTGCCCGAGGCTTTGCGGGCCACGCCTTTTCCACTGTCGGCGTAAAGGACTTGGCCGGTTTCAGCATCTGTTACGCGGACGTCGACGGTGCATTCCACGATCTGTTGCTTGCTTTGGGTAACGAGAAAATCTTTGCCTTCGCTTTTAACGCCGAACTGGGAAACGCTTCCCGTCACAATGGCGTTTAATCCAAGGACTTTCCCCACCTGAGCGGCTGTGCCAGGATCAATCACGCCGGATTGCCCCAACTTCTGCTCTTCGAGAACTTTGTCCAAGCGGTCTCTTTCGATCACAATAAATTTTCCGGATTTGGTGAGCTCCGTCACCAGGATGTCGGTGGCGGTGTTACCGATCCGGGTTTGGGCATAAGGGGCTTTGTTTTCAAAACTGACCACGCCGATCCGGCGCTTGGGGCCTGTGTATTTGGATTCAACTTTTTCGGTTTCCTTCACCGTGGTGGATTGTTTTTGACGGATCTTCGTGCCCGGCGCGCAAGCGCTCGAGGCGAGCAAAATGCCGCTCACAAAAAAAATTGTTGCTTTACTGAACATGGATAAGCCTCCCGAAATTAAAAGTTATTGTTTTCGAATCTGATGGCGGATGGTGTCTTTGACCGCGGCGCCTTTGGGCCGGTCGTTGTCAAAACGAGTGAAGACAAATCCGGGGAGGGTGCGAAGCGTGTTGATGGTGGCTTGCTTGGCCTCTCCTTCCAGGGGGCTATTAAACAATTTCTCGACGAATTGTTCCGCCAAACCTTTGGCCAATTGTTTTCCCGCTTCATCTTTATCAAGCGTCAAATTTCGAAAAGCCGCCGAAGCGGAATTTTCCCAAAGTGTTTGACCGGTTTTGCCGTCCACCATTTTAAGGTCCAATCCCACTTTCCGGCTGGTGTAAAAACCCACATTCACATAACCGAAGTCGGTGATGGAACCATAAATAAGCGCTTGAACACCGAAGTCCGTCGCGATTTTTACAGGATCCAGCGCCGGCAATTGACCGCCATCCACGATTCCCACCGATGCCAATTTTTCATTGGTGGTTTTAATGTCGACCAATCGGTAAGGAGAAGCCCGAAGCGCCCAATAAACCAAGGACTGCATCATTTCCGGAGCGTTGATGTCGTTGGAGTTATTATCAAAAGGAAGAATGGCGACGGTTTCTACGAGAGGCGGCTTGGGAGGTTCCATGTGGCAGCCTGTGAGATGCAGCGTCATTCCCGCGAAAGCGGGAATCCAGGCTTTAAACATTTTTTTAAAAGAAAGTTTACGAACTGGATTCCCGCCTTCGCGGGAATGACGATGTGTCATTTCAGTTTTAATCGAATAATCTGGTCGGAAGATTCTGCTACCTGCAAGGGCAGCGATTGGCTGGCTTCAAGACGGGCAGCCAACTCGGAAGGCTTAAGAGAACCCAACAGGCATTCAAACTGGGCCATTCCTTCATCATACAGCCGTAACACCACATCTCCGACGCCGGGCTGGGAGACCAAATGTTTTTTCACGCGCTCCACATCCCCGAAAGATTTGACTCCTTCGACAAAAATAAGAAGGGTGCGCCCTTTTCCATATTTCTCGGATATTTTCCCTCCTAATTCTTGGGCGGCGTAATCGCCGACGCTTTCAAGGGCCTTGAGGCCGGCCAATTCCGCGTTGCCCCCGATGCCGCTGGCTTCCGTGGTCATAGAATAAAAAACATCTTTAACGCCCGGGCGGTTCACTTGAAGAGAAATCCGCGCCCGATAAGAAATAAATCCACCCAACTTTTCACTTTGGAAAGGAAAGCTTGAGGCCTTGCCGGTCACGGAGAGTTCCGCCGATCCAATGTCGCTTGAAATAACAAGCGCATAACCCTGGCTGATCAACGCTTTTTCAAGGGCGGTTTGGGCGGGATGTTCGTCGATCTCCTGTTTGTCGATTTTTTCGGAGAGGCCCACATGAAGGCGAGGGCGGTAAAGCTCGGGGCCTTTGAGAAGCGACATTTCTTTTAAATCCGCTTCGAGGTTTTTAAGCGCCACCAACGCGCGAATCCGGGTTTTATAAAACTCGCCGTCGGGCCCTTCTTTCAAGATATCGAACTTCTTAACGTACCCTTCGGTGCGAGCGAGGATGTTGTTCTCAATGGCGACCGCTTTCTCGACCATGGTGCGGGCCGAAACATAAACCCCAACGGATTTTTCAACGGCATCTCTTTGAGCTTCGGTGAGAGCGGCTTTTTTGGTGGCGATCAGGTCTTGGGGATTGTAGGGAACCATTCCTTCGGCTTCGACAACCTCGCCATCATCGGAGGTTCCGAGTTTCAGACGCGATTTGCCGCCCGCACAACCAACTAGAAAAATCGCTAGAAGAAATCCTAATTTGAGTTTCATTTTCAATTAGGTTCTTTTATTTAAATTTAACTCCCATCATATCTTGGAGCCGCTTTTTGGAGATGCGAAGTGTCACCAAGCATCCATCATCAGCGGTGAATTCATTTTTGACGATCTCGGCTCCTTTGATGGCGGCGTCGATTTTGGTTTGGAGAACGGAATCGGTTTCGATGGCTCTCTCAACGCGAATGCCTCCTTCCAAGTCGATTCCTTTAACCATGGAGAGCATGTTGTATTGGGCGGCGACAATGGCCGCGTTCCGGGAAGTGGCCAAGCGCTGGGTTTTATTGGTGAGGGTGGAGTCGGCCGCGCCGATGCCGAGGGCTTCAATGTATTCTTTTTTGATGGATTCTTCTTCAATGGTGCGTTCGATTTCGCCCTTCTTCACGTAGGATTTCTTTCCGCTACATCCCACCAAAAACAATCCCGTTAAGCCCAAAAGAACCAATTTGTTCATACTGCCTCCTATAAATGATTTGGAAAATCCAAGAGAAACTAGCATCCCGCCCCAAAGGGGTCAAGTCTTGCTTACGGAACGTGGGCGGAAACTTGTTCGGCGATTTTTACCAAGGCTTTGGCGGCGGCGGAATCGGGGTGGGACGTGACAATGGGCAGGCCGGAATCTCCGCTAATAACAATGGAAGGATCCAAGGGAACGGCGCCCAAAAATCGCAGGTCCCGTTTTTTGGCTTCTTCAACGCCTCCCCCTTTGGAAAAGATATCGGTTTCTTTGCCGCAATGCGGGCAGGTGAAGCCGGACATGTTTTCAACGAGACCGACGATCGGAATGTTGAGCTTCTTAAACATGTTGATCCCCTTGATTCCATCGATCAGGCTGACCGTTTGGGGGGTGGTTACAAAGATGACCCCAGCCAAAGGAACTGTTTGCGTCACAGAAAGCTGCGCGTCGCCGGTTCCCGGCGGAAGGTCTACGATGAGATAATCAAGTTCCCCCCATACAGTGTCGCGCAAAAGCTGTTTGATCGCCCCATGCACCATCGGACCCCGCCAAATCATGGGAACGGAAGGATCGGTTAAGACACCCAGCGACATGGTCTTCACTTTGTGCCCCATCATGGGCGTGATGCGATTGTCGGCATCCACGACGGGGCGGCCTTTTAAACCCATCATCAGAGGAACATTGGGGCCGTGAATGTCGGCATCCAGGAGCCCTACCTTATGCCCCAGATGAGCCAGGGCCACCGCCAAATTCGTGGAAAGGGTCGATTTACCCACCCCTCCTTTGCAGGCGTAGACCGCGATGATGTTTTTGACGCCGGGAAGCGGAACCGCGGGAGGAGGGGCCATGTCCGAGACCACCGGTTTGGCCGTGTATAAAATGGAAACGCTTTTGATGCCGCTTAATGTTTTGACCGCTTTCACGACACGGTCTTCAAGATCTTGTTTGGGTTCGTAGGCGGGACGCGGAAGTTCAATCACCAGGGTCACGTCGCCGTCCTGAATGTCGACGCGCTTAACCATATTCAACGAAACCAAGTCCTTCTTGGTTTCGACCTCTTGAACGGTGGTCAGCGTTTTTTGAATTTGTTCGACGGAAGGCGCGGTCATGAAATTTGTCATGCGCGGATTCTATAACTTTCCCGGCCAGATGAGCTGATAGGCCACATTGCGCCCGCGCCCTTCAAGAGGAGTGAGAATCCCTTTCTCAACCAGATCAGAAATCTCTCTAAAAGCTGTGGCCCGACTGGACTTGGTCATGGAAGTATATTTTCTCGTGTTTAATCCCCCTTCAAATCCATCGGGTCCCATCTCTAATAATTTATTGACCACCTTTCTCTGCCGCACGTTCAAATTAATTTCAGCGAACTGATGCCAGAACTGCGCTTTTTTCAATGTCCGTTCAATCAATATTTCTGAATCGCTAAGAGCTCTCGAAAAACATCCTAAAAACCATTCCAGCCAAGCGGTGATATCCAAATCACCTTTTTGGCAACTTTCCAACACGTCGTAATATTGATTTCTTTCCTTAATAATTCGCGCCGATAACGAATAAAACCGCTGACTCAATTTTTCATCTTGCGCCAAGGCCATGTCCGTGAGGGCGCGAGCCAAACGCCCGTTGCCATCTTCAAAAGGATGCAAAGTGACAAAATAGAAATGCGCCACCCCCGCGCGTATCAATCCATCCAATAAGGAGGACTGTCGGTTCCACCAGTTAATGAAACGGTCCATTTCTCGGGGAAGACGCTTGGAAGGAGGGGCTTCAAAATGGATTTGTTCGTTTCCCATGGGGCCAGAAACAACCTGCATCGGTTTTTCTCCACGCCACTGTCCCACTCGAATTTTATAGAGGCCTGAATAACCGGTGGGGAAAAGAGCCGCCTGCCAAGATTTTAATCGAGCAACGGTTAATGGTTTTGCATGGTTGGATGTGGCGTCTTGAAGAACATCCACCAATCCTTCAATATTGCGATCAGTGGCTGGAAGACCCGCCGTTGGAAGACCCAGCCGGCGCGCCACAGAAGATCTCACAGCCAGCCTGCTTAAAGTTTCTCCCTCAATGGCGGCTGTGGTGATGGCCTCTTCAGTAAGAATTTCTGCATGAGAGTTTTTAGCGGCGGAGATTCCCAATGCGGTCACAATCTGTATGAGCCGACCTTGGGCTTTCCGTGCTTGGCTAAGCGGACCTAAAAGAGCCTCCGCCCGCCAGGACAATTGAGGCCATTCTTTAAGCTGCCATATATAAGTTGAGGGGAGTTTTAATCGCTTCATATTGTGAAGCGATTATAACCCCTAATCGCTTCACTGGGAAGGAGAAATCTTAGGCTTGTTTCATTGCGTAGAGGAGCGTGCGGATTCTTCTTTCTGGGCCCTCTGTTTCGACCGGGAACACCTGGATCAAGTTAACGATGGCATTGGCCAGCATGGCGGTCCGTTCTAGTTTCAAAGCGCGCCAGCTAAAGATCATTATATTTGAGGTATAGATTTCCCCTGACCTGACATTTGAAAGAATCTGTTCCAAATAGAGAGAGAAATCGTGGGGATCGACCTGCTTGCTATCCATATCAAGAAACGTTAAGCGTCCGGCATGTTTGGTCTTTACCAACTGAGTGCTTTCGAATTCAACAACAGCTTTTTGATAGGCCAGTCTGGCCGCCTCAGACGCATTTTCCTTAACCAATTTATTAAATCTTTCCCAGGTCATGGCCACAGCCACTTGTACTTCTTTACCTTCCTTGGTCATCTTTGTGGCATCGCGAAGAACTTTAATGAGCAGCTCGAGATCCTCGCCCATACTGTCTTGGTCGACAACCATTAGTGCCGGAGCGTCAATTTTTTCTGCGGATGGAATGGCTTCATAGCCTTGGCTTGGCATGGCCCATGCCACTTTTTTATCGCTCAAGAGAGCAAGGAGCCGGGTTAATCCATTCGGAACAGATCCCCAGGTGAAAAGAACATCGGTGGTTTTCTTTAAAACGTCGTCGTCAAATGTTCCGCGCAAAGGAACAGATTCATAGGTCAGCACCTGACGAGTAACAGGGTTCGGAAATAACTGATTTATGATCGGCTTTATTTTCCCTTGCAAAAGAAGGGCGTTAAGGCGCGCCTCTGTCCGGCGCCCCATGCGGGCTCTCTCTTGACTTAAAATTATAGAAGCTACGCGAACCGACAACTCTTCAAAAGTGAGAGGCGGAGAATCAAATTCATGGTTGATGGTTTCGATGGCAGCCCCGGAGTATTCACTGTAGGGTCTTAATCCGTAGTACTCCATCATGGGTAAGGGGATGTTGTAAATATGAGCGAGAATGCCTCGATAAATTTCCAATGTGGCCGCCAATTCAACCGAGCGACGTTCAACAATCCCTTCCTGCGGATCAGACTTCGGAAGAAACCGGCTCACGGCGTTAATTTCGTTTTGAGCCACATTAATAGAGCGCACGCTGCGCTCTATGGCCCTATTCGAAACCGGAAGTGTGAGTTCAAACATCACGGGAAATTCTCGGGATAAAGTCTCATCCAGAGACACAACCCATTTCACCTGTCGGAAAGCCCCAAAAGGAAATGCGTTTTCAATATTTGCCAAAACGGTTTTGGCAGCCGTTCGATTTCTCTCCCTCTGAATATTTAACTGTAAAACGTACGACTCATCCTTAGCCGAGCGCTTGGCAACGATTAATACAGTCGCCACGACAGCCAATATAAATGGAATGACAACACCCCAAGGGAAAGCATGTTTTGATGCTTCCATCGCCACCGCCGCCGCATTGGTACTCTCAATCGGCAACACTTGCGCGCCGGCGGCGAGGGTGGTGGCCAGAAGAACCAGCAAGGTGGCGCCCCCACGGAATCCCGTGGTACGAGGTATGACGCGAGCAAATCTATAAGGAGCGCTGAAACTGGCCAATAGCTTAGGCTGCCCCGATTCAAGATTCGAGATTTCAAGGTGCGTACCGGGCTCGAAACTTTTGGCCCATGCCTCAAATTGAGCAATAACAGTGTCTATATTTTCACGATCGGCTGTTGCATTGAATTGTTTCGAGGGTTGAGAGGGATTGGAACCAATGATCTGAATTGGAGCGCTTCCAAACGTCGAGATATACGTTCGGAGGTAGCTGATCACATCGACAAAATTTAAATTAATTTTTAACCGAGGATCATCTGTAGCTCTCGGATCGGCATACTTATGAGAAGCATCCACGCCCGAGGCGATATCCAGGATAGCCGTCATTTCCATCTCACCATTCGAAATTTTTCTTTTGTTGAAGATACTCAATCCCATAAAAAGGGCAAGGAGCACGAGGACAATTACCATTGTAGCCCACTCCGGCAAACCTTTTTTGGTGGACTCAATCGCCATCGTCACCGCATTGGGACTCTCAAGCGGCAACACTTGCGCGCCGGCGCCGAAGGTTCCAATAATTAATAGAAGGGCGACCGCACCCAAGCCTGTGACAACAGGGATCCAGGAACGTTTCAAGAGCGCGCCAGGTTTTTTCTGGTCGTTAGAATTATTTTCTTCCGATTCCTGGGATTGAAGACTCTTCAAAGTTTGGGTTAATGAACTTCTGACCAAATCATCAGATTCCTTTTGGAGAGCCGCTCGCAACACGGGGATGACGCTCTTGTCTGCGACCTTATCCAAGGACAACGCCGCAGCCCAACGCAAACTTTGGTCTTGATCCTCTAAGGCAGTGACCATGCAAGCGATTGATTCGGGGGATGGAAAGGCCAACTTTCCGAGCTGTTCTACGGCATCCCGGCGAGTGGATTTATTGGGATCCTTCGTCAGGTTCTGGAACAGTTTTTCAATGTCGGCCCCTTGAAAATGGGACAAGGCGTGAATGGCGCTGTACTGCGAAAGATCATTGCTGGGAGTCTGCGCTAATTTCATTAAGAGCGGTTTGGCCCGCGGGTCGGCAATTTTTCCGAGCATGCCGATAATGTTTTGCCGCTGGGAGGCATATTCCTCCATTCCCTTCAAACTGCTCATCAAGGGATCGACGGCCGGGCTTCCAATCTTTATCAGCGTTTTTTCCGCGAGCGGTCGCGCAGCCCAATTCTCTGATTGAAACGTCTTCATTAATTCTGGAACAGCGTCGGCTCCCATCGCGACCAAGTCAGCGAGAATTTTTTCTACTTTAGCTTCACGGTGGGTTCGTTCCAGGTTCGAGGCCTCAGCAAGTTTAAGTTCAGGCGGGATACTTTTAATAAGGGCCAAAGCTCGATTCCCGCCGGCATCCGAAACAACCTCATATTTTTCCGACTCAGGACGGGTAATAAGGTAAATGGCGGCTTTTGCTGCTTCCGAGGTGCTGTAATCTTTCTCTTTCATCAACCTTATTAACTCTGGAAGAACACCTTCTGATGCTTTTCCCATTCGCCCCAAACCTTCGATAGCGATCTGACGAATAGAGGAGTTCGTATTGTTGAGAGCTTCAATCAAAATTGGAACGACCCGAGGCGCTTCCTCTTTCATAAACCCCAAAGAATAAAGCGCGATGTTATAGGTTTCTTCATCCTTAAGAGCTTTGATGAGCACCGGCAAGGCTTCCGGAGCCCCTGTGGCTCCTAAGGCTCCTAACGCTACCATCGATATATCCTTATGCTTCTTAATATCCATCAAGCTCATGAGGAATGGCGCAACGGCTTTGTCCCCCGGGGTGATTTTTCCGATGGCCCTAACGGCTTCCGTTCGCACATTCAGGCTGGCGTCATTGACCAGCGGTGTAATGAGCGGAAGCGCGCTTTTAGCGGCAGGCCCGATTTCCCCTAGGTAGTAAAGAGTTGAATATCGTAAAACCGGATTCTCTTTTAGAATGGTTTTGAGCGGCTCCACCGACAACGCAGCCAACGGCCCTTCTTTTGGAGTGTTCGAAAGCGCCGCTCCTCGAACTTTTTCATTCGGATCGCTTAACGCTTGAAGAAAAACTTGCGCGACATCGGCCCTGGCCGGTTTCTTGTATCCCAGAACTCTCAGTGAATTGACTTTTAAATTTTCGTTAGGAGAATTCTTGACGGCGTTGATTAAGGCGGCGATGACACGGGGACTGCCGATCTGTTCTAAAACGCGGGAGGCTGGTTGATAGCGGTCGAACTCTTCAGAACGCAGGTGTTCCATCAAGAAAGGAATAACGGGATCTCCGATGCGAGCGAGCCTCTCACCCGCTCGATATTTAGTGTGAGAATCGCTTGATCTCAGCGCGCCGAGCAACGACAAAATCACTTTTTCCTGTGCCGTGGCGTTCTTGTAACGATCAAAGGTTTGTAACGATTGTCGGGCGGCGTTCTGAACCCGCGGATTGGGATCGTTGACCAATCCTTGCAACCCTTTATACGCATCGTTGAGCATAGGTTGAACTTCACCGAGGGCGAGCGCCGCATTCTCTCTCACCAACGGGTCTTTATCTTTGAGGGCTGAAATCAGCGACAAGGGGAAGGGTTCCATACGGGCGCCCGCAAAGTTTCCAAACGCTTTGGCAATCTCTGCCCGCACACCGGCGTCTTTATCTTCAGCGAGTATCTTGTTAAACGGACTCAGTGATTCTTCAAACGCTGAAGCCCCGATTTTCCCGAGCGCTATAACTGCTTGCTTCCGCACCTCGGCATTGGGGTTTTTTAGTTCTTTGACGAGCGCGGGAACGGCCTCGGCCGCGTAGGACCCTATATTTTGCAGGGCGCGTAAGACCTCGAGTTTCACCCTATCGGATGAACCTTCCAAAACTTGAATCAAATCCGGCGTGGCCTCTTTGGCCATCGGCCCAAAACGCACCAACAGCTTTATTGCTGCGATCCGCTGCTCTTCATTATCGCTGCGGACGGCTTGTCGGAGAGCATCAAGGGGTCCGGCTTCAGTCTGCGCCCCGGCGTAAGAAGCACCGAGAACCAACAAGCCTACCGATAAGAGAAGTGCAAACGCACCGCTTTTTTCCCCGGAACGCGTAACAGAAGAATTATTTCCTCCTGATGGGGTAAGGATCTCACCTCTTTGTTTATTAATAGATTCGGCGACCTTCCGATCAAGCCAGGATTGTTCACTTGAAATTCGTTTTTCTACTGCTTTTTTAATTTTCTTGAGGTTGTCAGAAATTTTTTTGATTTCTGATCGAGTATCTTTGAACAACCACAGATAGTTGTTCCATAACGTCTCCCGTACCAAGGTTTGAAGATTACTGAAGTCGATTGCTCGAAACTTTTCCTGCTGCATGATCGGGTCATTATTCACCGCTTTGACTGTTTCGATCAAAGCCAATATCTCATCTCGCCTAAGGGATGTTACGTCCTTAGACACGGATTTATTTTTCCTCAGTTTTGAAATAACTCCGCCAAGCTTCCTATTAATTCCAGCCGTTTCATTCAGGGAATGATTTATTTTCTCTGAAAGAAATGCCTGAAGATGCAACATCCCATCGTGTCGGCGTCTAAATTCATTCCCCTGCTCCATCAATCGTCTACTTTCGCGCTCGAACATGGCTGTTGATGTTTTCTTCCACAGCGCTTTTTCCTTACTATTCTCAGCTCCCATAAAAAATTGGAGATCCAGGAGAACGGCCTGGCGGGCAGCGCCC
>CAZJOE010000032.1:0-10514 GCA_964547555.1 uncultured Elusimicrobia bacterium
TGAAGGTGAAAACCGCCGATGAAAAATAGGACGATAAAAGAAGTGGCCACGAAAGTGATCAGAGGAAATATCAAAAGTTTCTTATTTTGGCCGAGAACGTGAAGCGAACGCTCCATCAACATCCAACTATTTTTAAATCGGGCGATCATGTTTAATCTCCTTTTTTTTCAGTCTAACAGGCGCCTGAGATGGAATCAAGAAGCGCCTGCGCTTTGGCCAAAGACTCGCGGTATTCGCGAGCGGGATTTGAATCCGCGACAATGCCCGCACCGGCCTGCACGGTCGCTTTTTTATTTTGAATCAAGGCCGTTCGAATCAAAATGTTGAATTGAGCGTCCCCATTCCACGCAAAATATCCGGCGCTTCCATAAAAAGGACCTCGGGTCGAGCCTTCCAAGTCTGAAATAGTTTTCACAGAACTTATTTTGGGACAACCGGTGATAGTTCCGCCGGGGAATAAAGCTTCGACCGCTTCAAAAGAAGTTTTACCCTTGGCCAGGGTTCCCGTCACTTCTGAAACAATGTGCATCACGTGAGAATATTTTTCGACTGAAAATTTCTCTGAGACCCGCACCGAGCCAGGCCTTGAGACACGGCCCAAATCGTTCCGCTCCAAATCCACGAGCATGATGTGTTCCGCCCTTTCTTTGGGAGATAACAGCAACCGACCTTTCATCCGATTGTCCGTCGCTTCCGTTCTCCCGCGCGGCCGCGTGCCGGCAATGGGACGTGTTTTTATTTTTTTCCCCTCAACCGAAACCAGAAGTTCCGGAGACGAACTAACGATCCAACGGGGTCCCATTTTAAGCAGCGCTGCATAAGGCGACGGATTTTTCTGGGACAACCGGCGATAAAGTTGAACAGGATCTCCGCGAAAAGGACTTTCAAAACGAATACTTAAGTTGGCTTGATAAATATCGCCCCGCGCAATAGCTTGTTTGGCTTTCATCACTTTTTTTGAAAACTTAGATTGAGAGATGTATCTAAACGAGGAGGAGAGGAGTGGCTTCAGACGCAACGACTCGAGAAACGTTGGAGTGGAGTCTGAAGCCACTCCTCTCCTCCTCACCCCATTCATAATTCTCTCCAACTCGCTTATATTGGGGGCCACAATTGTCGTCTCCATTTTTTGGAAGTCCACACGCACAACACTCAAATATTCGCCGAAAAGGGCCGCAGGTGTTTTTAGGGGATGAGGCTGCTCGGGTAAACGGGCCAATCCTGGGTCGAATAACCGCCCCGCTTCAAAGCCAAAAAATCCAACCAAGCGGGGCATGTCTGAAGGGGACGATTTTTTTCCGGCCATGGTTTTAACTCTATTGAGATTCTTTTTATCGGCGGGAGTTGTGATCTCAATTAAGCGGGAGGGTTCGCCGGCTGAAAAAAATATTTGCCGGCTATTTTCAATCGATGACCCCAGAAAAAAACCGTGACGAGGTTGAGGATGGATTTTTTCCCAAACAGAAAGCGGTTCAACCGGAACAAAAGGCAGCGTGCGGAACAGCACGGGAATTAATTAGTAAATTTTTTGAATTTATCGCCCGCTTCTTTGGCGAAGGGAGCGAGCTCTTCAAGCGCTTCCACTTGGATTTGATTGCGAGCATAAACCGATTTGAAAGGTTTTTGAGAAAAAATATCTTCGAGGATTCGGTGGAAGGGTCGGACGATGGCCGACTTGCGAAATGCCCGACTGGATTCGAATCGGGGGAAAAGCGGAACAACCATCATAAGGAAAAGAGAAAACAAGATGACAGCGGTGATGAGACCGGTAAAAAGACCAAAAGCCCCGTCGACCAAATTCAAAATGAAAACAGATCCAATCTGACTGATCACCGCCCCCGGAATGAGGATGGCGGCCACTCCCCCTGCATAAAGAAGAATCGCGGCAACCAATGTGGCAGCGGGAAAGTTTCCCATTAAACCTGCCAAGGGCAGCACATAGGTGTCGACCAGAGCCGCGCCAAACAATCCACCCAGAATGCAAGCGCCGGTCCACAAACTTCCCAGGCGCGCGCCCAGCGTTACAAAACCAAGAATAACCAGAATAAAAACGACGTCAACCCAAGTCAATCAATCCTCTGATCAAGCGGCATCAGCGTCATTCCGGTGGGAACTTTCGGATAAAAATAAGTGGTCTTGGGCGGCATGACTTCTCCAGCCGAAGCGACACTGGCCAAGGATTCCACGCCGGGCGACGACAAAACAAAGCCGGTCCATGAAGAATCAGCTTTTGTCCGGCGAACCATCTCAGGGATGTCGCGCGTAAATTCCATTTCTTTGTCTTTGAGGAAATTCATATCAGGACCTTCTCCCAAAGCAATGTCATGCAGCAAAACCACATCCAACGCGCGCAGAGCTTCGGAGCGATGGGCCAAGCATAGATCAATCGAAATTTCGGTCTTAAGAGTGAGGAAATAATTTCCTTTGCCAGTAATCCATCCCAAAATGCGCTCTTTCTTTTTGGGCCGCGACAATGTCGAAATTAATTCTTCGACTTTTTCTACGGGGGAAATATCGAACACCGTTTTTAAATGGGCTTCCCACTCTTCAAATGATTTTTCGGATTTAACCAAGCGGTGTGTCGGCAACATCAAAAGTCCCGGTTCTTCCATCGGACAAATGTAGGCCATCACATGTTGCCAGCTTTCTTCCAGGCCGGCCGAAGGGTTTTGTCCCAACTGCATCTCTTTATAGGCCCATGAAACTTCGAAACGGTGGTGCCCGTCGGCAATATAAAGCTCTTTGTTCTTCAGCATGGTTTGGAGCTGGCTGATGAGCCCTTGATCGTCAATTTTCCAAAGACGATGTTCGAGATTTTCTTTTTCTTTTCCGGTCATAAGCGGCTCGTCGCGAACAATATGGGAAAGCCACTTCGGCCATTCATCTTTGTTGTCGAAAAAAAGCCCAAAGATCGGACTGATATTGGTTTGGACCGCCGTGATCAGTTTCAAACGGTCTTCTTTGGCTTTCGGAAGGGTTTTCTCATGGGGTTTAATGTTGCCTTTTCCCGGTGCTTCCAAACGAAGGGCCACCAACACGCCATAGCGTTTTAGTGAATTTTTCGGAGCGAAAGGATCGGCAATCTTATAGGTGGTTTCCAAAATATAAAACGAGGGTTTGCGGTCATGTTGGAGGACTTCCAGGTTCTTCCATTTCTGAAGAATCGTAAAGGCGTTCTTATATTTTTCGTTTTCATCCCCCTCCGGCAGTTCGAGTTGAACCACATTGGTGGGCGATTTTTTAACCAGGTCCAATCTTTCTGCCGGCGAAATGACGTCATAAGGCGGGCAAATGAAAGAAGAAACCTCCGTGTGTTTTTTCCCGTCAGAGGGACGGAGCGCGCGAAAGGGGGCGATATCAACCATTGAATTTAAGTACCTTGCCTTTTTTAAGTTTGAGTGCTTTTTTAAATAAAAGCCGAGCGACCGCGACGTCTTGGATGGCCAAACCCGTTGAATCAAAAATTGTGATGTCGGAGGAATTCAAGCGGCCGGGTTTTATTTTGGCCACCACCTGTCCCAACTCTCCACCCAGGCGGTCCCTCGTAAAATTCCCTTTGGTGACTTCTACATTAATTTCACCGGCATGAGACGCTTGGTCCCACGCGTCGACAAAAACGCGTGATTTATAAAGAAGACCCGACTCCAGCTCCTGCTTGCCCGCCGCGTCCGCGCCAATCGCATTGATGTGCGTGCCCGGGCGAATCCATTCCATTTTAACCACGGGACTTCGAACGGGCGTCGTCGTGATCACGATATCCGATTGGCACGCTTCTTGCACCTCTTTACAGATGACAAATTTTTGGCGAAAGTTTTTTTGGACCGACTTCACGAAAGCCTTTGATTCATCCTGTGTTTTTCCCCACACGCGGACCTCTTTGATTTTAAAATTTTCAATAAGGGCTTCCAGCTGCGTGTGCGCTTGACGACCGCATCCCACCAACCCGACCACCGCTGACTCCGGGCGCGCTAGAAGACGAGCGGCCAAGCCGCCGGCGGCGCCGGTCCTCATGCTGGTCAAATTCCCGGCGGCAAAAATCCCCAGGGGCAAACCGGTTCGAGGATCATTGAGCACCATGACGCCGGTCACGGCCGGCAGTTTCTTTTCCGGATTCTTGGCATTGGAGTTCACAATTTTAACGCCGGCCGCGGGATCCGTTCCTTTAATATAACCGGGCATGGCCCTCAAGTCGCCCCCGTAAGGCTCAAAATCCAAATACACTTTCACGGGCATCTGAATCTCACCATGACCATGAAGAGAAAAAACATCTTCCATGGTTTGGAGCGCTTCTTTCATGGTGAGCAAAGAATGAACGTCTTTTTCAGAAAGCCATAAAATTTCGGAACCAATTTTCATGCTGCCACCTTGTCCAACGCTTTCGTGAAAGCTTTCTTGGCCTTGGTCATGACGGCCGCGTTATGGGCAGACGACACAAACGCCGCTTCAAACTGAGACGGGGGCAAGGCCACGCCATTTTCCAGCAGCGAATGAAAGAAAGTGGCGTATTTATTTTTGTCCGATTGAAGCGCGCCAAAATAATTGGTCACCGGCTCTCCGTTAAAAAAAACGGTGAACATCGATCCCTTTTGATTGACCCGTATCGGTATTTTACGATGACCGCCTTCCCGGCGAATAAATTCCGCCAAGTCTCTCGTCCAATTCTCTAAATTTTTATAGGGCTGATTTTTTTTAAGTTCCTTTAGCGTGGCCACACCGGCCGCCATTGCCACGGGATTTCCCGAAAGCGTTCCCGCTTGGTACACGGGCCCCAAGGGAGCGATCAAGTTCATTAATTCTTTTCTTCCGCCAAAAGCGCCCACGGGAAAACCGCCGCCGATTATTTTACCCAAACAGGTGAGGTCAGGGATGATGTTGTAAATTTTCTGCGCGCCGCCCCAGCACAAACGGAACCCCGTCATCACTTCGTCGAAGATAAGCAACGCGCCCATCCGCGTGCATTGTTCGCGCACCGTTTCAAGAAATCCCGCTTCCGGTTCCACCACGCCCATGTTGCCGCACACCGGCTCGATGATAACGGCGGCGATGTTAATTCCTTGCGTTCTAAAAATATTTTCAACGCCCTGCGAATCGTTGAACGGCAACACCCAGGTATTTTTGGCCAATTGTCCGGGAACACCTGCGCTCGACGGAACGCCAAACGTTGTGGCTCCCGAACCAGCCGAGACGAGCAACGCGTCCGCGTGGCCGTGATAGGTGCCTTCAAATTTTAAAATTCGTTCTCGCTTGGTGAAACCGCGAGCCAGACGAAGCGCCGACATGGTGGCTTCCGTTCCAGAACTCGTGAACCGCAACAAATCAATAGAAGGAAACGCGCTTTTGACCAACGCCGCCATTTCCACTTCCAACTCGGTCGGAGCTCCAAATGAAAATCCTTTCGAAAGCTGTTTCTTAACCGCCTGCACCACCGGCGCCGGTAAATGGCCCAAGATCATCGGTCCCCAGGACCCGACAAAATCCACATAGGAATTCCCGTCGGCATCCGTTAAAAAAGCGCCTTTGGCTTTGGAAATAAAACGGGGTGTTCCGCCCACCGCTCCAAAAGCGCGAACCGGCGAATTAACTCCCCCCACCAAATGGCGGCACGCTTGGGCGAATAAAGATTCAGACTGAGAGAGGTTCAGTTTTTCCACTTAATGGTGCAGCCAATGGCAAATGTTTCCGGTTCCGCCGGTTCTTTTCCTTCAACCAAAGCGGACAGGGCATTTTTAAGGAATGTGACTTTAACTTGGGTTGGATGCTGCCAATTGTCGTCTATTTTTCCAGTGTAGCTGAGTTCTTTTTTCTGATTAAAAACAAAAATATGCGGGGTGTGGGACGCGCCGTACGCGCGGGCCACGGCCTGGCTTTCATCCTGGAGATAAACGAAGTTGAATTTTTTCTCCTCGGCCCGTTTCACCATATTCTCAAAACTATCATCAGGATAACCGGATGCGTCATTGGAATTAATAGCGATAAATTGAGCCCCTTTATTTTGAAATTCTTTTTGAAGCGCGATAATTCTGTCTTCATACGCTTGGACATAAGGACAATGATTGCAGCTAAAAATAATAACCAGCGCTTTTTTATCAGAGAAATCGGAAAGGCTGTATTTTTTCCCATCGACTCCCGGAAGATTTTTAAAATCCGGAGCCTTCTGTCCTAGTTTCATCATGTTTTTTTCCGCAACGCCCATATCAATCACCTCTAGTTTGGAAGAAGTACCCGGCCCTGGATACTCCCGAACGGAACATACGGCGACCATTTTCCCGACGCATCCTTCCAGTCCCTCGAATCTCCGGAAACGTCCCGGTTGTCGCCGAGAACAAAAACATGTCCCTTGGGAATAGCGATGAGAGGCAAGTTATCATCTATATATTTAACATTCGGATAAATATTTTGAATGTACCGTTCACTTTGTTCTTTCCCATTGAGAACCACTTTTTTATTTCTTATCTCGAGGGTATCGTCTTCGATCGCAATCACCCTTTTAACCAGGTCTTTGTCCCGATCGGGCTGCTGCGGCGTGTGAAAGACAATAATATCGCCCCGTTGGGGGTTTTTGAATCGATAGACGAACTTGTTGACGAACACATGAGATCCTTGCGGAAGCGTGGGCGCCATCGAATCTGTCTTTAAATAAATCCCTTCAAATAAAAAAGCTCGAAAAAATAACGCGCCCAGTCCTCCTAGGAAAACAAGGAAAAGAAGTCGCTTCATTCGTTGTTACTTATTCCACAATTCTTTAATTGAGAAATAAGCGGGACGCAGCTGGCGAACGAAAGGCGATCCTTTGCCGTCGCCTTGGCCGATCAGGCCATACCATTCTTCATAACTCCACCCATCGAGGAATGGAAATCCGAATTGCGGAACATTCTCATGGTTGTCGGGCTGAAGATTTTTGTAAACAGCCGAACGGGAGGCGTACCACTCCGGTTTCTCCTTTTGCACGCGCTCGGGCAGATCAGAGTTCGCTTTCCACCACTCATCCATATATTCAAACAAAACACCTCCGAGAACGTTGCCGATGCCCCGGCCCGCCATGTTGGCATCAAGATCTTCCCAATTGTTGGCCAAATACATCGCGTGGAAATCTTCCGCTTCTTTCTGTGTGTATCCATCGGCGTAAGCGGAAGCTCCGTATTCGGTGATAAGAATTGGTTTATCCAAAAGATCCCGGACCGACATAAACATATGGTTTCCAAATCCCTGTTCGCCCCGATAAGCATTGGCGCCCAAAATATCCAACGCGGGACAATGGTCGCGGATGAAATCCAAATGGAGCAAGTCTCCATTGGACGTTCCCACCGGCCGCGTGGGGTCCAATTGATGAATCAGTTCGGCCGCCTCATTCACAAGAGTGTAAAAAGCTTCCGGATATTGGGTTGAATTGTTGGCCACGCCGTAAATATTTTCGTTGCCTAGCATCCACATGAGCACATAGGGTTCGTCTTTGTTTTCCAGGACCATTTCACGAACACTCTCCAACATTTTTTTCCGCTGGCCGGGATCTTTGTAATCGGTCCCCTTGTCCCAAGTGGCCCCGCTTCCCACCGCGTATCCCCCCAACAAATCTCCGACGATAAAATAGAATCCGTATTCTTTGTTGAGCTTTCTAAAAAGTTCTTTGTTGTAAATGTGGTGATAGGCCCGCAGCGTATTCACGCCCAGGTCTTTGAGCAATTTGGCATCGCCCACCATGGGTTCATTGGCGTCCTGTTGATTGTTGTTATTTTTATCCACGTAGCTTTCAAAAAAACCGTCGTGAATTCCGTTTTTATTGGTGTCCACCAATTGCCAATCTTTGGAAGGATTCCATGTTCCCCGATCGGGGCTGGCCCCCACCGGGGTAATGGAATAAGTGATGGCTTTCACGGGAAACGGTTTTCCCTGCACCAAAAGCTGCCAATGCCCATTTTCATATTTCTTTAACTGAACGACGGGTCCGCCCACTTCTTTGACCACTTTTAGTTTAGAGAGGTCGATCGGCTTGGGAGATTTTCTGGATTTAACGGCAACCAATTTTCCGGGATTGGGAGCAAACTCGTCATTTTTGATGTTGTTGTCGTATTTATTATTGATTTTGATGTGGGCCTCTTTGAGTTCCATTTTTATTTTTGGATGCCGCCGCAAAATCTGGGTCACCCGGTCGAGGGCGGCGGGGGCCACGTACCAAGGCGTTTTATAATAGGTGTAAGAAATCGTCTTGGGAAAGTGGACACCGACCGCATAGAATCCCTTTACCGCCGCTTCCAAATAGCCGGTCCTTTCCAACATGATAGACGTCATGAAAAGTTTGACGCCCGGATCTTCACTCACAGAGGCCCATTTGTAAAAACCAAGCTCGGAATCCTTCAAGTCAGCAAAAGTCCAATGGTTGCCGTTTAATTTTCCTTCTTTCATAAATTCTTTGTATCGCGGATCGCGGGTCACCATTGAATTGGGGAAAATTCCTTCTCCCACTTGTTTGGCCAGCGTGTCTTGCGAGGTGAAAACATAGCGGTAGCTTTTGGTGTCAATTCCATCAAAACGTCCCGCCGATTCATAATCGGCCGGACCGGAAGTGCCTGGAAATGCCAAGGTCAATTTTGTGGAACTGGGAACCGCTTCCGCGCGGGTGGCGGGACGATCTTTGGCCGAAGCTGAAAAAGGGTGGAGAACCAAAAACGAGGCGACAAGAAATAATAAATGAAAACGAGCCATGGGATGGGGTGTATCTCCTTATTAATTGTATTGGGTCTTTTTAAGAGGGGTGAGTTTACCTAAATAAGTCTGCGATTAATAATTACGGTTGACGGGTTTAAGAACATACACGACCGGCTTGAGGGTGAGATCGGATTGCCGGATACGAAAGGGAGAGCTTTCCACAACTTTGACCTGCTCTGAGGGGAACAAGTCCGTAAATTCTTTTACCTCCGCCAACTTATAAAAACGAATATTCCCGTAGTGCATGGGGAAGACGGCGCGGGGTTTTAATTGATCCACAATGGCTTTCGCCTCCCGAGGATTTAAAGTTGTAAACCCGCCAATCGGAATAAAAAGGATATCAGGCGCTCCGGTAGAAAAACGCTGGGCCTCCGTGACACGCTCTTCTCCAAAGTCTCCCATATGGATCACTCTCATCCCGCCCAGGTAAAAACCATACATCCGGTTTTTACCGTAAATCTCCCCCCGATGCTTATCATGAAAAGAATCAACTCCATTAATGGACAATTGGCCGGCCACAACCTGGGTGCCTGAACTTTCAACCAATTCCAGGTTTCTTAATCGAGCGCGGACGGGGGCTTTGTTGTTGTGGTCAAAATGAGCATGGGTCACGAGGACCGCGTCGGCTCTTAACGCGAGGCGGCCGTATCCGACCGTGTCATCAAAAGGATCGATCACGAGAGTCCGCCCAATGCTATCTCGAAGGGTAAAGCAGGATTGGCCGTGCCAGGTAATGTCGATGCCCCACTCCGGATTGCCCGGATCAGTGGGAATGGGTTTGGGCAAACATCCCCAAAAGGCGAGGCCGCTAAGAGCGGCGAAGGTGCGAAGCGACTTCCAGCGCATGATAGGTGATGATAAGGTCGGCTCCCGCCCGCTTAATAGACAGGAGGATCTCCAGAGCCACGCGAGGATCGCCGGGCCGGCCCAGCCACCCCATTTTTTCCGCGGATTTGACCATCGCGTATTCACCGGAGACATTGTAAGCCACCAGCGGAACCGAGAGTTCAGGGCGAATGGCCGCGATCACGTCCAAGTAAGAGAGCGCGGGTTTGACCATCACCATATCGGCCCCTTCTTTCAAATCGTCCCGTATTTCGCGGAGAGCTTCTTTAATATTGGCCGGATCCATCTGATACGTTTTCCGGTCTCCAAATTGAGGAGCGGAACCGGCCGCATCGCGGAAGGGCCCATAAAAGACGCTCGCGTATTTCACGGAATAAGCGAGGATGCCCGTATTTTTAAAACCGGCCCGGTCGAGCGCGGCGCGAATGACGCCCACCGCTCCATCCATCATTCCCGAAGGCGCCACGATATCGGCGCCGGCCTTGGCTTGGACCACGGCGGTTTTTCCAATCAGTTTTAGCGTGGCGTCGTTGTCCACGTCCCAGCCGCCTTTTTTATTTTTTCTCACGACGCCACAATGGCCGTGGTCTGTGTATTCACAAAAACAAAGGTCGGTGATGACCACCAAATCGGGGAATTTTTTCTTAACCGCGCGCACCGCTTCTTGCACAATCCCCGCCGACGCATAAGCTTCCCGGCCCAGGGGGTCTTTCTTTTTGGGAATTCCAAAAATAAGAACTGCTGGGATTCCCGCTCGAACAGCTTTTCCTGCTTCCAATAAAAGTTGATCGATAGAAATTTGAAATTGCCCCGGCATCGAGGCAATGGGAACGCGGACTCCGCGCCCGTGCGTGACGAAATACGGCATGATCAAATGGGCGGGAGACAAGGGGGTTTCGCGAGTGAGCCGTCTTAAGCCCCCGGTGGATCTTAAACGTCGGTTGCGAGTCTGAGGGAACATGCTT
>CAZJOE010000033.1:0-10450 GCA_964547555.1 uncultured Elusimicrobia bacterium
TCTGCTACCTGAAAAAGAGAGGCTGGGACAGGCCGGAAAAAATTCCGGCGGATGTCAAAACGTTTATTGACGAGTTGGTTGACGCCGCCAATGATATTCGCGATCGATACAAAGGGATAGACCCGGCCACTGGAAAATCCATGGGGCGGGGGAACATGATTGCGCGACCCATGTCGACGCGCGTTCTGGTCAATATTATCGAACACATGGCGAATTTTCCTCAAGAGATTAACCGAAGCCATCATGTGATTCGCCGGTATTACTCATATGAATGGATGTCGAAGACTCAGATTCAAAACGTTCGGTCTATTTTGGGTAACAAAGCTTCCTTAAAGAAAAGGGAACCCCTTGTCTTTGGGGAAGAGGACTTAAAAGGACCTAGCTATGTCGAGGTGGGAGGCGAACGATTCCTGGAATTTAAAGGAGTGCGTATGAAAGTGGGGGAGCATGCGCCGCAATCTTTGCATGATATTCCATTGGACATGGCACTCAGTTGGACCAACACCAATCTTCAATATCTCTATGACATGATGATGGATTTTGCTCAAGGGAATCACATCCTATTAATTGGGGAAGCGGGGACTGGAAAAGACACGGTGGCCGAATATATTTGTTATGCGTTGTACGGACCCAAATTTGAAACCTATGGCGTGACCCGGAATACCGCCGCAGAAGATCTCATCGCTTATTTGGGAATTGGTGAAGGGGAAAAGAGTGGAGAGGACGGTTTTCTTTTGGCGGTCGGCAAGCATGAAACGGGCCTTGTTCCCGCCTATGTGGTTCGGGCCATGCGGGAAGGTCGTCCTGTGATTTTGGATGAAGTGAGCAAAGGAAAGCCCGAAGTCTTCGCGGTGTTAAACAACGTTCTCGAATTCGGATGGATTGATTTGGCCAATGGAATTCGCGTCTATGCAAAGCCCGGTTTCTGCATCATCGCCACCATGAATCCGCCGGGCAAGAAAATTTACATCGGCAACTACGAGTTGTCCGGCGAGTTCATTGACCGGTTTGCGAGTCACAAATTTGATTATTTAGAGGAAGCCCAAGAAGTGAGGATTCTCGAAGACTTTAACAGTTATCTAATGGGACAGAAACCGAACCATTTCAAAAGACTCAGGCATGACTTTATTGTCAACCTGGTCCGCTTTACCAACAAACTTCGAAAAGAATATACAGACGAGAAACTTCAACATCCAATTTCCATGCGGGCTGAAAAAAGATTGATCGTGACCTTGTCCGCCCACCCCGAAGAAAACGGAGACATTTTAAACTTGATTCATGAATGCTTTTTCTTTCAAGATCCGGTTGATCAAGCGAAGGTGGAAAAAGAAGCGGCCCTCTTGATGGGGCAGCGTGAAATAATTGAATATTCAATTGAAGTGGGAGATCCTGAGCTGGATCAGTTGTTGGCAGCCTTGAGAGTGATTGGCCTCGATGAAAATAAATTAATTGCTCAATTGTCCAAGCTGGAAGCGTTGCTTTGTGAAAAAATCAAGGCGGGTGTGAACGGCGATATCCTGGGCCGGACCAAAACGACGTTTCAGCATATCTCCACGGCTTCTCTTCCTCCGGCGCCCTCAAATTTGGTTGCGCGCCTCATCGAACACATCGGACTCCGGTTGAACGGGATCCCCAGTTTAACCACGCACCCTCCTCTTCCCGTTGTCCAGTCGGAAATTTCAATTCAAACGTCGCCTTATGATTTGCTCAATCTCCGGCTCGGCCATAAGCGGATGGCTGGAAAGATAAGCGGGATGGCCCAGGCGATTCTTGATCCCGGAGAGATTATTCGACCGGTCAAGATCGGTTATCAGGATTACATTTTGATTCAAGCCAATGCGAATCCCATGGAAGTCTTGGATGCCATCAATAACTTGGGTTTGGAAAACACCGGGATGGAAAAATTCCATGACCGCGAGATCGCCGATCTTTTCAGGGATTATTTTGTGTTCTTCGATAATTTGAAGGCTGAACTGAAAAAAGGATCCAAGCGGGAAGATATTCTCAAGTCCCGTTTGTTCGAAGATGGAATCAAACGGTTGTCATTGCCCAAAGAATTAGCGGAGATTACCGTTGAGTTTGCGGATGTCGGATTCATGAAAAGGAGCGTCGGTCTGATCCCCGGCCGGGTAAAAAAAATAAACGGCATGATTGATACGTCTTCATTTAACGACAAGCAGAAAAAGGCGTTGATCTTGGCGTTGAATTTTATGTTTCAAGGCGTCGATAAGTTTGAAGCGGAAGTTGTCCGGCCGCGCCTTTCGGAATGGGGTGTTGTTTTTTCGCGTATCGGATTTAAAAACAAAGTTTTGAAGGGCGACCCCGAACCTACCTCTGAGATTTCTGAGTTGTTCGTTACTCCTTCTCTGGAAAAATTAAAAACAAATCATCCGGAACTGGGGAATTTGTTCGATTTCTTTATGAGAGGGCAAAACAACGGTTCGTGGAATGTATATTGGGCGAAAGACATGCCATCGGCCGCCGGAGCATTTACTCAGATCGTGACCTTGGAAGCCGAACAGAATCTCATCACCGGATTCCTCATGGATGAAGACTTGAGAGCCGCTATTGAGGCAAGCATGGCGGGATCCGCTGAGGATAAAATCGCGGCCATCAATTTCATCTATTTGTTATTGGTCCATGAATTGTCGGAACTGGCTTCCAGAAGCGACACGGACCAAACTCCAGGGCTGGCCATGGCCGCTCGCCGCGAAACTTTGACGCCTCATTTGGAGTGCGAATTGTCCGCAGTACTGGCTGAATTGGATGCTTATTACCGTCTCCCTTTCGCTGAACGCAAAGCGCTAAAAAATCTTTATCAACGCTTCGATCAAATTGATCCTTCTTTGGGAGAC
The DNA here is from genome assembly GCA_964547555.1 of uncultured Elusimicrobia bacterium. Classification (GTDB taxonomy): domain Bacteria; phylum Elusimicrobiota; class Elusimicrobia; order F11; family F11; genus CAZJOE01. Next base: position 2,856 of record CAZJOE010000033.1, read on the forward strand.
CGGTTTTCGGCATTTTTAAAAATAATCGACCAATATGATGAAGCAATAATTTACACGGAAAAAGCCGTTCAGGAAATTCTTGACCTTATTCTGGTCGATCCTGTTTATAAAGGAATAGCGAATCCTTCACATCCCTCGGTTAAGAACATCCCCGCTTTGGTTTTCGACCAGAGAAAATCCCAATGGAAAAGCTTGGTCCAAAGTTTGGAAGTAGAAAAGGAGAGATTGCTCACCCATAAGATTAACGACTTAAATGAATTAAAAACGAAACCCGCAGCAAACTCTGTTCTCGGCATAGCGCCTGCTCACGATGGTTCCTTGGTTGGAATTGCTCTTGACTCAAGCCGAAATGGGACATTTGCGCATTTTCATTCAGACAAATACGGGTTTCTGACTGGAGAAATTACCATTCCTTTCGGTCATCCCATCACCGGAATTGCACTTTCACCGAATCGTAATGAAATTCTTTTGGGTAGCGCAGACGATCAAATTCTTCGCTTGGTCGGTTATGAACGGGATGAGAAACGTTTTCAACGAGTCTCCCCGAATCCCATTGATCTTCCTGTACAAGGAGTGATTGGCGCTGATTTTACGCCAGACGGAGATCATATTGTCGTTTGGACTAAAAATTCTCTGCAATTCTTTAAGATTGATCGCTCCTGGTTTGGGGGGAAAATAAAAGAGTTAAAGCCCTTGGGAGATTCCATTCCCTTGCCCGTTCATGTTTCAACTCTGGAAATGTCCAAAGATGGGAAATTTTTGGTTGTGGGATCGGCTGCTGGAGACGTTGTCCTATTCAATCTCCGCCATTTAATGGGAAAAGAAAAAATCAAAGGAGTATTGGCCAGGAAGTTTGTTGATGGGGGGGAAGTTTCGAAAATCAGTTTTTCTCCGAATAGCCATTCAATTCTGGTTGGTATGCGAACCGGAATTCTGCATGTAATGCGGGTGGCCTTGCCGGAGGCCGATGTCGAAGGCAAATTGATTCCGACATTTTTTCGAAGCGTCGATGGCGAGATTAAATATATGACTTTCTCTCACGATGGAGCCATGGTGGGTGTGGGCGGGGCCTCTGAGAATTTCTTTGTGTTTGATGTGACGGGAGAAATGGACGGTTACATCAGCGACTTGAAAAATCAAAGCGCTTGGACGGTGGGCGCCGCACTTTACGGAGAATTTCTGGCAGACACCGAATATTTAATGGTGGGGGGCGGACCCAGAATCAGCATCTATCGAGTTGGTCTCAGCGAACCCAATTATGAAGCGGCCCAAGACATCCAAAGACAAATTGACGCCATCAATGTCAATCTTCTCAAGATCATGCCTCAAAGACGGGTGGAGCTTTTGAAAGAAGCCAAGGAAACGCAGCCTTTGCGCGGGGAAGGCAATTTGAAGGGACTTGTCCAGTTGATGGCGAATCCACCGCCCCATTCTTTTATTTATGTTCACTTGAAAAAATTGCTGCGATTTAAAGAATTCAAACACGAGCTCGCCGCAAAAATCCTCCGCCTTCCCATTCTTAATATCACATTGGATGTTCTATCCGGATCCGTGCAAGTCTCCGCTTCAAGTTTTTCTAAGAAATTGCTTTTCCTTTTGTCGGATCCACTGCCGGACATTGTTTTTTCTTTGGCAATTTTTTCGATGCCCTGGTGGTTGCCCGATTTGAGCATTAATTTCATTTCAGTATTTTGTTTCACTCTGTATATTTTGGTTGCTGTGCCGGCCGGGTTCCTATTGTTTTATTCGGGCACGATAGGATCCCTGTCGGATTGGAAAAATATTTTTAAAACGGCGCTCAAAATTCCTTTTGTTCCTTCCCGCTTTGGTTTCAGAACTCATCCGGTAACCGCGGACCTTAATCCCGTGGACACATTCCCTTATAGTCTTATTGCCGGACCCCTCGAACAAGTTAAGCCGCATCATCCGAAAATCTACGAACAGTTGGAAAAAGTGTTGGGATCGGAGGACGATGCTCAGCTTTACTGGGCGGAGAATATGACTTCAGCGGCCGGTATTTTTGAGCTGCCCGAAAAAGTTAATAACAAAAGAATTTTTGCGTTGATGCTGGATGTCGAAATTAAGGCCATCCTAGAGAAAATAAGTTCTGGAAAAGATGAAGACCTTAAAGGTGGTCTGAAAAAATTCATCCATTTGATTCTTCTTCACGAAGGGGTAGAGCTGTCCCATCGAGGGCGAAATGAAACTCTTTCTCCTCATATTGAGGCGGAAATGTTGGCGGTCTTAGCGGAGGGTGAGGAATTCCACCGAATGAGTGCAACGGAACGCACTCAGTTGACGAAACTCATGAAACATATTCAAAGGAAAATGGGTGCGGATCGTCATTTCATGGATCTCATTCAGTATTGGGAGCGGTACGATGAAATTTCCCTTTATTCTTCCGCGGGTCTCAATGATTTATTGGATCTTGTTTTAAAAGATCCGGTTTATTCAACCTCAAAGCCCGTTGATTCGGGGGCTTTCCTAAAAGCCTTGTCCCAGAAACTGGATGGAGTATTTGCCATTGAAGCGGCCAGACCACCTCGCTCGCCGAATGGCGGTCCTTTGGTTAATTTTATGGAACCCATTCCGTTGACCGGTCTTTCCAAGTTGACCGCGGCCGATGAGATGAAGCCGGGGCGTGCCGTATTGGTGGGATCGCAGCAAAATCCTTATTTGACGGGCGCCACGCTTGATACGGACGGCTTTGGAAACCTTTATCTCAAAGGGAAAATAACGGGAATTGATTTGGATGAAAGAGAGCGAGTCATCGGAATCAGCGCTCACCCCACATTACCCTATGCCGCAGTCACCTTCTCCACAGGGCGGTTGATTTTTATTAATTTGATCGGCGAGCAAATGTCGGTTGTGGCCTCTATGCAAATCCCCGAAATGCCCAAGGTGATCGACGAATTCATCTTTCAGCCTTTGTTTTCTCCGGATGGATCTGTTTTTCTGATTAATTTTGGCGGGACCATTTACGGTTTTCAAATAGTTGAAAAAGCCGGCGTCTTGACCTTTATTAAAGATCCTTATTCGACGGATATTTCTCCCGAGGTGAAAGATATAAAGATCAGCAAAGATGGGAAAATGTTGTTGGCAAAAACCTCTGAAAACATAATTGAAGGATATACGATAAGTAATTTGAGGTCTGTAACGGCACCTGTTTTTGAAAAAACATGTTTTGTCGAATCTCCTATGGAGATCAATGATTTCGATATCGCTCCCAATGGGAAATACTTTTTGGTCGCTTCCATGGATGGAGCCATCGGTCTTTTTGGGCTTTTATCAAAAAATGAGAAATTGTCTGAAATAAAATTTATTGAAAATGTAAAGACGATTGATCAAAGCGAAATGAACAATAGGATAAAGTTATCAGATGATGGACAAATGTTTGTGGCCGGTGTTAGCGGTGAACACGATATCTCAGAATCAAATGTAACGTTGTTCAGGACCATTCATTCGGAAGATAAGGGCGGGCTTTTGACCGGTGTTGTGATTGTGGGAAGTCAGTTGGTGAAAGGCAAACTTCATGATTTGAAGATTATGTCCGACAATTCAGGTATTTTGGCCAATGGAACCGTTTATCCTTTTAAATTGAATACCTCTCTTCGTATTAATCAAAGAAATTTTTCAGAAAAAGACACCCGAGTCGCAACATTTAATGCAAAGCGGGGCAAGTTGAAAGAATTGTTGTCTCCGCGAAAAATGGTCGAGCCGTTGGATGCGGTTGCCGCACAGTATTTGGATCGTGTGATGCCAACTTTTGAGAATTTGCACGCGGCAACGCTTTTTGATTCAAGGCCTTCCGTTCAAGTTGAATCGATTTCTCAATCTTTGCGCCGGCCGGAAATTCGCGGAAACCAAAATGGGATTGTTGTGCTGGGTGTTTCCAGTTTGGCGGAAGCCCAGTGGATCAGCCCCATTTTAAATGAAGTTCATCAGGTGCAGTCTTCAGATTCAGTGGGACCTCGTGTGATCATTTTGAATACCGCTGGGCTTAACCAATACAAGGCCGATGAATTAGAAATTGAACGGGTTCAACAGCTGATTGATAAACAGGTAAAGAAATCTCCTTCGTTAAATGGGCGATTGATTGTGTTGGGGAACAAAAAAGAATTTACCTCAGCTAAAAAAGACACGGGATTTGAATTTATCAGCCAAGATAGGATGGTCAATTCTCTAAAAGAAACATGGAACGACCTCGGTGCCAGCGCCACTCAATTGGAGTGGACTTATTTCTTTGGTGGGTTCGATTTGGAAGTTGAATCCACGGCGTCGAATGTGGCGGTTCGAATTTTGAAATCTTTAAATGAAGTTCTCGTGTTCAATCGCCTCACCGACTATATAAAGGTTTTTGAGAAAACTTATCAACTTGCCTCCCAATCCGCGTAGTAGAATCCTTACCTCCCTCATTTCGGCGTTTATCTGTCGCTTAATAGAAGGTATTATCATGGCCTATGAATAAGAAAAATTACTACGGGTTATTTGTATTTGCATTGTTAATATTTCCTTTTTCTGTTTGGGCTGATTCCAACGAAGCGGCTTTTAAGCAGGCATTAGAAAAAGCCAACCGGGGTCAATCCCAGCAAGCCATTCAGGAATTAGAGCGACTGAAGGGCTCCATGCCTCGGGATGCGCGGCTTTCTTTGAGTTTGGGGTTGCTTTATCAGTCGACCGATCAAGTGGACCGGGCGATCTCGGAATTGGAGACCGCGGTCTCAATCGAATCGTCGGTCCAAGGGTATTACGCTTTGGGACTGCTTTATGAATCAAAATGGCTTAAAACTGAGGATGCGGGAATGAAAATGAAGGCCATTGGAGCTTGGGAGCAATGTTTAGCGAAAGCTCCGGCAGGAGATTCTCACCGAAGCGCGGCTGAACGTCACCTTCAGCAATTGAGGAACAATGAATAAGCGTCTGGGGTTATATCTCGCACTCTTCCTCGGATTAACCGGTTGCGCATCCAACCTTGTTACCGTCAATAAGACTTATGACCATTCGAAAATAAAACGAGTCGCCGTATTGGGATTTGAAGCTTATGAAGGGATTCCTTCTTCGGGTCGGACCATGACGGGTGTTTTTGAGAAATGGTTGATGACGGCCGGGTACAGGCTTATCGAAAGAGAACAAGTCGATAAAGTTTTAAAAGAACAGAACTTCCAGTTGGCGGGCGGGGTCGATAAAGACCAAGCCGTTAAGTTGGGAAAAATACTGGGCGTGGACGCGCTGGTGATGGGGTCGGTTGTCGTTTACAGTCAGGACCAATCCTCTATTGTCATGGTGAACATCCGTTCCGTGACGCAGGAACCGGTGATTGTTAAAAAAGATGTTCAGATCGTTAGAAATGGGAAAACTGTGATCGAACAGGTGGATTCTGTGGTGGATTACCGTGTGACGCATCACAACGAAAAGCAACCCCAAGTTTATCGGATTCAGGCGCAATCCGGCGTGGTGGCCAAGATGGTCGACACCGAATCGGGCGAATTAATTTGGGTCGGCAGCGACACCGCCGAAGGCGTGAACGTTCAGGATGCTTCAGAGTATGTAGTAAGACGGATTGTGAAAGCCCTCAAAACTATTTGGCCCATCAATCTTGCCAAGGCGAATTAATGACGACAGCCACAACAGCCTCCCTTCATCAGAAAATCAAAGAGCTTAGTAAAAAGCGGAATGCTGTTATTCTCGCCCATAATTATCAATTGCCAGAAGTTCAGGATGTGGCCGATTTTGTGGGAGATTCTTTAATGCTTTCTCAGCGGGCCGCTTCTACAACGTCCGATATTATTGTGTTTTGCGGAGTCCATTTCATGGCGGAGACCGCCGCCATTCTGGCGCCAGAGAAAACGGTCCTTATTCCCGATTTAAAAGCGGGTTGCTCACTCGCCGCGACCATCACGGCCGAGGACCTGAGGAAATGGAAAAAAGACCATCCCGGCGCGATCGTGGTCACGTATGTGAATTCTTCCGCCGAAGTCAAAGCGGAGTCTGATTATTGTTGCACGTCTTCGAATGCCGTCAAAGTGGTCGAGTCGATCCCGCGATATAAAGAAGTTCTTTTCGCTCCCGACATGTACTTAGGCAGCTGGGTGAAGAGTCAAACCAAGCGGGACAACATTCATCTGTGGCCGGGTTCTTGCCATGTGCACCACATGATAAAGACGGATGACATTAAAGAACTAAAGAAAGACCATCCGAAGGCGGAGTTCGTGATGCATCCGGAATGTGGGTGTATGTCAACCTGTTTGCCCTTGGCGGACAAGGTTTTATCGACGGAAGGGTTGGTGAATTACGCCAAGGAGTCGCCCAAAAAGGAATTTATCGTCGCGACCGAAACGGGTATCCTGCACCGCATGAAAACGCAAAACCCCGACAAAACTTTTTATCCGTCGACACCGGAAGCCGTGTGTGAATTTATGAAGATGATCACCCTCGAAAAAGTTTTGTGGTCTCTCGAAGACATCAAGTATAAAGTGACCGTTCCTAAAGAGGTGGCCGCCAAGGCCAAACGGGCCATCGACCGGATGGTGTCTATTTGTTAATCTGCGGCTCTACGTCGGAAATCCATGGGAATTAACTTGAAATATTTTTCACCACCTGAAGCCGAAGCGCTGATCCCCCAATTAACCGAAATTTTTGCGGCGGCTTATGGGACCAAGTCTCTAATTGAAGAGAAAGTCGAGAATTGGCGGCGGGTCCATAAGAAGTTGACTCCCGCGGAAGAAGCCGTCATCAGAGGTCAGGTGGACTTTTTGGCTTCGCAATTGGAAACGCAGCTGGGGCAGGTCACGGAGCTGGGGGCCACGCCGAAAGATTTAGACGCAGGACTTGTCGATTTTCCGGCGCGCATTGACGGCCACGAAGGTTTTCTATGCTGGAAGCTGGGAGAGAAGAAAATTAAATATTGGCACAGTTTGACCGACGGTTTTAAAGGCCGCAGGCCACTGCCCGGAGCTGGAAAATAATTATGAAAACATCATCCAACGACATTGAAATTGAAAATACGGATCTCGACCCCAAAGTCATAGAGATGCCGAAGCTTATTTCAAAAGTTCTTGCGCTTCTCGGGGAAGATCCCAAGCGGGAAGGCCTTTTGAGAACTCCGCACCGCGTCGCCAAATCTCTTTTAGAACTCACCAGAGGTTATCACGTCGACGTCGACAACTTGATTAATAAAGCGGTGTTCAAAGAAAACTACAATGAAATGGTGGTGGTGAAAGATATTCGGTTTTATTCATTGTGCGAACATCATCTTCTTCCCTTTTTCGGAACGGCCCACGTTGCTTATCTTCCCAAGGGGAAAATCATTGGGCTCTCCAAAATCCCTAAGCTCGTCGAGGTTTACGCGCAGCGTCTTCAGGTTCAAGAACGTTTGACGCAGCAGATTGCAGACACGCTTCAATCCAAGCTCCAACCGATGGGAGTGGGCGTTGTTATTGAAGCCCGCCATTTGTGTATGGAAATGCGAGGCGCCCGCAGCCAGAATTCACCGACGGTCACCAGCGCCATGCTCGGCGGGTTTCGCACCGACGCTCGCACGCGGAAAGAATTTTTGTCGTTTATCCACCGATCTTGATCCAACCCATCAATACTCT
>CAZJOE010000034.1:0-10237 GCA_964547555.1 uncultured Elusimicrobia bacterium
CAACCCAATTTTATTCTTGATGACCCCAACACCGTCTCTTTTGAAGTGGACACCTCGTCCTATCACCTTAAAATTCAAATTTTATCCGCCGTTAATCCCCTGACCGCACAACTCGAAAACACATTCGGCTATAACAATGTGACGCTTCGGTACGGATACCAAATTACAGCCACCGACAAATTGAGCAACCGCACTGAAACCATTATGTCCTCCCTGAGGCCCGAGCATATGGGAAATTTGATACAAATCCATTTGGTTCGCGAATTGTCCCGGTACAACCTCTTCAGCATCAACAACACCACGCAAGGCGGACAACCCATGTATGATCGAACCTCCTACACCGGGCGGGTCTATTCAAAAAACACTTTCTATGTTTCCGGAACGGGTGCCAACGAACCTCGGTATTCAGAGATTGTCGAAATCTCCAATCAAGCCAGTCCCGTTGTCATACACAAGGACGGAATTGCCTTTCAATTTAAATTTCCCAATGGAACGCCCAACCCCCCTTCTATTGTAGCGCCGGTAAATTTACCATCGTCTCTGGCCAAGGATGATCAAAAAGCCCTTTGCCATCAAATGAATTCCGGACAAAACCCCCAGGCCGCCGGCACGTCCGGAATTTATGTGGGAACAACTTCCGTCCAGGGTGTCGCAACGGAAAGTTCAATTTTTGTGAATAGCGGTGGCGCGAACACTACAATTGTAATTGCCTCCATTGGTTCCGGACAGACTCGCTACACCGTCACCTTAAATGGAGTTACGAGAGAAGTCATTCATGACACGGATGATCTAAGCGGGTTCTTAATATTTGTAGAAGGTCCCTTGTCTATTTCGGGGACGATGGCCGAAGGAACGAAAGTAACCGTCAATGCCACGCAAAATATTCTTATCACGAATTCGCTGGAATATGAGGGCGGAAGCATGTCTCCCAACACGGTTCTTGGATTGGTTTCATGGGAGGGCGATATTTTAGTGGCAAAAAATATTCCGCCTGATGCGGGACAAACGACCAAAAACTTAAATCTTCATGGAGTGATGATGACCATTGAGGGCGCTTTTGGAGTGGAAGGGTCTGACGATTTCCCAACGAATTATCCCACCGGCTACGTTGGAGCAATCAATCACAAAGGAGCTTTCATTCGGAAATGGGCGCTTCCAACCCTGTCGGCGGATGGCAGTAAAGGCTGGGGAATTGTTTCGTCCTATGACCCGTATTTACAAGAAGCCAAGGCACCCCCGTATTTCCCCGGAAACGGCAAATACAAGATCGTGGATGAGAATTTGAGCAAAGTGATTGATCTCTACTACAAAAAATCCTGATCCAATCTTATTAATAATCAATCCCCGGTTGCGCGAGAATTCCCTGCCGATAAGGATGTTTGATCTCTTTCATTTCCGTCACCAAATCCGCCATTTCGGTTAAAGCGGGAGGAGCCTCTCGCCCGGTGAGAATGACATGCGCATTTGGATCGCGCTCTTTAAGGCCGGCCAAAACTTCTTCCAACGACAAGAACTCGTACTTCAACACATAAACCAATTCATCGAATAAATAGAGCTGGTGTTTTTTCTCGCGCAAAAGGCGGAGGCATCTTTCCCACCCGCGCCGCGCCGTGGCTTTATCGCGGACCAAGTCTTTGGTGTCCCAGGTGAATCCTTCCCCTTCCGAGAAGTAATCCACCTGGGCGCCAAATTTCTCAAGAGCTTTCACTTCACCGGAGATCCATTCCCCTTTAATAAACTGGACCACCGCCACCTTAAACCCCCGCCCCAACGATCGAAACACGGCGCCGAAAGCGGCGGTTGATTTCCCCTTTCCTTCGCCGGTGTAAACAATGAGAAGCCCTTTTTTTATTCGGTCGGTCGGGCCGTTAAACTCTCTGGGGGCAAGGTCTTTTTCGGTCATTCAAACTATTCCTATCAGGACTTTCCAAACGTGATATCGATACCAGCTTTATAAGTCCGCGGATCCATCGGATTGAGTGTGTCGCCAAAAGGGAACGTCGGCTCTGTGTCGAACATTTCAGCGTATCGACGATTCGCCACATTGTTAATGGCCGCAAATACTGAAACTGCCTTAATGGATTTGCTTAACCTAAGATTCCACACCGCATAAGGAGGAACTCTTATGCCGGCATAATTGGGCGATTTAAACTGATCACTTCTATATTCCACCGTATTTCCCATTTTAAAACCAGCTCCCAAATCCACATCAAGAATATAGTTAATCACATGGGTCGGTGTCAGGGCCAACGCCACATATTTTGATGTATTGGTTTGAGTTCCGCGAGCGTGGCGATAAGCGTAGTTAAATGTTTGTCGCACTCGCCCGATTTTCTGGAGCCATTCGAATTCGACGCCATTGATTTCGGCTCTATTTGTATTTCGATAAACGCTCGGAGTTGGGAAGGTATTGAAGATAAATTCAATCCGGTCTTTGATCGTGGTGTGATAACCGGTCAATTTAATTTCTGTCCCTGGATTTGGAAAAAGACCCATACCTAAATCATAGGTCCAAGCTATTTCAGGCTTTAAATCCGGGTTGGGAGTGACGGATGGTGATTTATAAAACAATTCACTGAAATCCGGAGCGCGGAATGATCGCGCCACATTTCCAGTCAGGTTTACTTTATCTCCGGCGTGAATGACGCCTGTCAGGCGGGGGTTATACTGATTCCCATAACCACTGTGTTGGTCAAACCGCAGAGCCGGAATTAATTCCAAAGCGCCCCATTCCAAGTCTTGTTGCGAATATAAAGACCAATTTGTGACCTGATGAGGTTCCACGGTAAAAAAAAGTGAATCGGTTCTTTGTTCATCCCGCTCCCAAGATCCACCCAGTAAGAACCCATTGTTGAAAATAAATCTCGTGTCGTTTCCATACACGTGGGTATTTTTCTCAAGATCCGGATCATCCAAGGGAGAAACACTTTTACTGGCCAGATAGTGATCATCCGATCCAAAAAATGTTGTTTGGATTTGACCTGATGAAACAGGGAAATTCCCGCGCAAACGTCCACCAGTTCGATTTGCATCCGCCCGCTTTGTAGGATTCGCGGCCGCACGTTCTTTATGCCCATCCCAATCGGAAATAGGAATAGCCGTGCCTTGAGGTACGCCCGCATGCTGTTCGTTTCTGGCGAATTGAAGACCGATCCGAGATCCATTGGGAAACGAGAGCCCAACATTAGCGGAGCCATTGCTATTTTCACTATCGCCATTTTCCTGATAACCATCGGTTTTGTACTGGCTGTAAGTAGCGTGGACATCCGTCAATCCGCTGCTAGCGCCCACTTGTTCACGAATGGAGTGTGAATTAAACGACCCAATTTCATGGCCAATCGAAAGCATGGGAGTATCTGAAGTATGTTGCTTGGTCATAATATGAATCACGCCTCCCACTGTATTGGGCCCATACAAAATGGACGATGCGCCTCGAACCACTTCAATACGTTCAATATTTTCAACGGGGATTCGAGAGATATCAACAAGTTGATCTCCGGAAACGCCGCCATAAGGCTGATCATCGACGACAATCTGAACTTGAGCCGATTTGGGAGCGCCTCTCATTCGAATAGAACTAAAGGAACCTTCGGTTCCTGTTCTTGAAACATCGACAGAAGGAAGAAGTTGAAGAACTTGATCGATGGACTTCGCTCCTAGATCTTCAATCTGCTGAGCCGTCACCACACTGACATTCGTAGGAAGTTTCTTGATTGAGGTAGGGCGGCGAGTCAATGAAAGGAAGGTTTCATCGGGAATAGATTCTTCTGCAAACGAATAACTCATACACAAAGAAAGGAAAGACAAGATGAATACAATTTTGAATTTCACGGTAATCTCCTCTGAATTTAATTTCAGAAGGAGTCAGAGCATAAAAAAACCCAGACTCTCAAGAGAGCCTGGGAGTAAAAAATTCCCTTTGCCCATTTACCTCGAATAAGCAAACGCCCTCTCCTTAGGCAGGTCTCCTGGCTTGTTGAACAAATGATCCGATTCTCTTCCCATTCGCCGCGGCGAACAGTGAGGCTTCAACCGAATTATCAACCTACAGTGGCGGGACCGCTCCAGCTTCTACTGGATTCCCTTTTCATTCGCCACGCAATTATGGCGAACACCTAAGGACTGTGGAGCGGAGTTAAACAAATAAAACTTTATGCGGCAAGTTTCATATTTTTTTCAAATTTGAAACCCAATTTCAACGCAGCCATAACGCGAAATAAGCTTTGCCATTCGGGATTTCCGCCTTGGGTTAACATCCTGTGCAAACTAACTCGGTGCATTCCCGCCAACTTAGCGGTTCTATTAATTCCATGTGCTTGGGCAACGCGATACAAAGCAAGAAGAATAAGTTCTGGTTCATCCTCTTCAAATGCCACATAAACACTCGCATTTAAAAAATGGAGCGCCTCTTTTGGATCCCGCAATTCTTTGATCAACATTTTTTCATTTGAAACAACAGGACTACGTTTCATTTTCTTCTCCAGTAATCATCACCGTATTTTCTGGCTAAATATATATCCCGATCCTGAGATCCCTTATTCCCACCCATAATGAGGACAACCAAATCTTTCCCATCTCTCAAATAGTACACGCGATACCCAGGTCCATAGTTAATCTTCAATTCCCAAATTCCACTTACAAGCAACCTTGATTTTGAGAAGTACCCATAACCCATTCGTTCAACATGAAGACGAATTAAAGATACCCCATTGCGATCCTTTAAATTTTCAAGCCAAGCCGTATAGGGCTGTTTCCCACCCAGAGTGGTATAACGCAAAATTCGAAATGTAGGATTTATCATATAGTAGCCTATAAGTTACCGATATTCAAGCAACGAATGACTACCTAGACAATAGTATTCCCAAACGGGAATAAAGATCAGGCGGGTGTAAAGCTTTTGTAAATAAAAAGCCCCCACCCGCTTGAGCGGATAGGGGGCTTTTCGTTGAAACTTTTCTATTACGCTGATTTAAACAGCATGTCCGCGTAAGACGGGACCGGCCATTCGTTTTCAGGGACCAACCATTCCAAGGCGTCGATGTCGGTGCGAAGGGCGTTCATGGCGGGTTTCACTTTATCGCGGAAGGCTTCAGCTTTGTGCTTGGCTTCTTTGATGGAAGTGGCTTTATCCGTGGCGGCTTCGAGAGCGGTCAATTTCTTGCTGGCAGAGGTGAGCAACGTCGAAATTTCGACGAGCTTCGCTTTCTGGACAGCGCTGTTTCCACCAGCTGATTTCACATCGCGGATGATTTGTCCAAGTTCGCCGGTGTACTGCATGATCACGGGCAGGTACTGCTTACGAACCATCTGGATGGAGGCTTGGGCTTCAATGTTGATGTATTTCACATACATCTCCAAGTAAACCTCGTAGCGGGAGTGGAGTTCTGATTCAGAGAGAACTTTATATTTACCGAACAACTTCACGGCGCTGTCGTTCGCCATAGCGGCAATGGCATCAACCATGTTATTGATATTGGGCAAGCCGCGTTTCTTGGCTTCTTTCACCCAGTCTTCGTTGTAACCGTTACCGTTGAACACCACGCGGCCATGCTTGTTGATGAGATCTTTGATGATGGCGGCGGCTTCTTTGTTCACGTCGGAAGCTTTCTCGAGGCGAGTGGCGGCCTCATCAAGCGCCTCGGCGACGGCGGTGTTAAGAATGGTGTTCGGTCCAGCGATGGAAGCCGAGGACGGCACCATGCGGAATTCGAATTTGTTTCCGGTAAAGGCGAATGGCGAGGTGCGGTTCCGGTCGGTGTTGTCGAGCGGAAGAGCCGGCAAATGATCCACACCGATGGTGAGGAAGTTCTGGCCTTTGCCCGTTGCTGGTTTACCTTTCGCCAAGGCGAAGAAGATATCCGTCAATTCTGATCCCAAGAAGACTGAGATGATGGCAGGCGGAGCTTCGTTGGCGCCCAAGCGGAGATCGTTGCCTGGGTTAGCGCATCCGGCGCGAAGTTTGTCGGCGTGGCGATCCACGGCGGCAATCACAGCGGCGCAGAAAACGAGGAACTGTTCGTTCTGGTGCGGGGTCTTTCCGGGTTCGAGAAGGTTTTGTCCGTCATCGGTGGCCAAGGACCAGTTGTTGTGTTTGCCTGATCCGTTGACGCCGGCGAAAGGTTTCTCGTGAAGAAGAGCCACCAAGCCATGGCGAAGAGCCACTTTCTGCATGCTGTCCATCACGATTTGGTTGTGGTCGGTGGCGACGTTCACCATCGAAAACACCGGGGCCATTTCGTATTGGGCTGGAGCCACTTCGTTGTGCTTGGTTTTGGCCAGAACGCCCATTTTCCACAAGTCAATGTCGAAGTCTCTCATGAAGGCAGAGATGCGGTCTTTAATGGTTCCGAAGTATTGATCTTCGAGCTCTTGTCCTTTCGGAGAAGGCGCACCGAAAAGAGTGCGGCCCGAAGCGATCAAGTCCATGCGGGCTTCGTAGAAGGATTTGTCGATCAAGAAGTATTCTTGTTCCGGGCCCATCGTAGGGAACACGCGCTGGGTGGTCTTGTTTCCAAGAGCTTTCAACACGCGCATGGCTTGCTTGTTGATGGCGTCGATGGAACGAAGAAGCGGGGTCTTTTTGTCGAGCGCTTCGCCGGTGTAAGAACAGAAGGCGGTCGGAATGGTCAAGGTGACATTGCCGGCGGCGTCTTCTTTTAAGAAGGCCGGTGAGGTGCAATCCCAAGCGGTATATCCACGAGCTTCAAAGGTGGCACGAAGGCCGCCTGAAGGAAAGGAAGAGGCATCGGGTTCACCTTTAATTAATTGTTTGCCGGAAAAATCAAGCACGATTCCGCCATCGGGGGTCGGATCAATGAAAGAGTCATGTTTTTCAGCAGTGATTCCGGTGAGAGGTTGGAACCAGTGGGTGTAGTGAGTGGCGCCTTTTTCGAGAGCCCATTCTTTCATGGCTTTCGCGACGACATCGGCGATTTCAAGCGTAAGCGGCGCGCTTTTATCGATACATTCTTTGAGGGCTTTAAAGGTTTCTTTCGGCAGTTTTTCTTTCATGACCTTTTCGCTGAAAACGTTCGATCCGAACAGTTTCAACAAGTCGGTTTGGTTTTTTGTGTCTTTCATGCTTTTTTCTCCATTGATGCTCGCTTCTTTGGTCAATTCTTGTACAGTAGACATATTATTAAGCTCCCTTCTCCCTGAGAATTAGATTTTTGAAATATTTGACTGGAAATAAAAAAGACCCTCTTCCCAACGACACAATACGTTGATTGTAGGAAGAAGGCCTCATTGCCTTGCGGCGTGCGCATCTCTGCGGCACCTCGGGTATATAGCAATCCTCACTCAAATGTGTCAACAATTATTTATAAGCGAAAAACTTATACAAAAGACGGTTCAAAAATCTTGGGTGTGGCGTCATGATAGTCGACAGTTGGAAAAATGCAGTCAAATTGTTCAAGTCCGGTCAGATATCCGGGATCGATTTTATTCCACTCCACTTGCTCCGCCAGGTTCCGAAACCGATCCAAATGTTCTCGGAAACGGCGCGTGGCATAAGAGACCGTGGTCCCAGTCGTTAAGATAAAGGCCCAATCACTGGATTGGAGCAAAAGCAATTCACGCAGCATCTGGTTAAGGGCCCGCTTTAAATCACCCTCGGCGTTGGGAAATTTGTTCGCCAAGTCTTCCATTTTTTTTTCGGCCCAATGTTGATGCCGGTAAAGCCCGGCGTTCCCCCCATTCAACCAAACGAGATTGTGTCCTTCAGAACCCCACGTCGATGGATTGGGCTTTTGAATTTGCCGGACGGGAAATTTATCCAAGTAATTGGCCCCGGTGATAAGGGCCACCTCATCTTGATCGAAAGCCATCTTGCGGATGAGACAGTCTAAAAAAGTGGGGCCTTCATACCACCAATGACCAAATAACTCGGCATCATAAGGGGACACTATTATAGGAGGATCTTGGGTCCGCTTCCGCAAATCTCTCACTTGCGCTTGTCGATTGAACAGAAAGTTACCCGCATGTTCGACGGCTTTTTCGCGCGCGCGGACGGGATCGTAAAATTGTTTTTCCCCCAGGCCCACATTCCCGGTGATGCGGTGATATTTAATTCCAATGCCGCGGCGAACCTGATCGGAATGCATGTAAGGTTTGATGTATTCCCAATCGGCGTCATATCCCAAATCCCGGTAAAACTCGCGGTAGTTGGAATCGCCGGGATATCCTTCCTTTTGACTCCATACTTGTTTGCTGGATTCGGGATCTCGCGCGAATACACTGACGCCCGCTTCCGTTATGACCGGAGCGTAAACCCCAAACACCGGCTGAGGATCGCCAAACATGAGGCCGTGGGAATCAACAAAGAAATATTCGATTCCGGCATTGGAAAGTATTTCGTCGACGCCGTCATCATACCCGCACTCCGCAAGCCAAAGACCCCGGGGTTTCACGCCAAAATAATGTTGATGGGTTCGCACCGCTGTTTCGACTTGGGCCTGTTGGGCGGAACGGCCGCTCATTAAAGGAAGGAATCCGTGAGTGGCGGTGCAGGTGATCACTTCCATGTGACCGGTCTTCATCAAACTGCGAATAGAATTAAGAAGACGTCCCTGGCAGCGGGTGAAAACGAAGTCATGAATTTCTAAAAATTCATCAAGATAATGCTGGGCCAAGTGTCTTAAGTGAGCGCCCTCCGCATTTCCCGCGACTTCTTTCTTCAAAAGGTCAATCCGGAGATCAAGATAGTGTCTCAATCGATCTTGAAGAAGCCCGTCTTCCATCATGGTGGCCAAGGGAGGCGAGACGGTCATCGTCAACTGGAAAGGAACGCCTTCAGCGCGAAGCCGCTCGAACCTCACGAGAAGGGGGCCATACGTTTCGACGACGGCTTCGAAATACCAATCTTCTTCCAGAAAATCGGGCGACTCCGGATGTCGGATGAAGGGAAGATGGGCGTGCAAAACGAGGGAAAGATATCCTGTGGGTTCGGTCATACGGGCAATTTTTCTTTCCACGAACTTGGGACATTCAAGGTAAAACTTTGTCCCGGGGAGGTCCCCAGGGAACTTCCCGACCAATTCAACAGGTCATTCCAAGTACCATATCCTGACATCCCAAAACGCTGCCGGGACCGGACATTGAGGAAAACAGCGTTTTTATTTTCACTGGGACGATTGCGCGGCGTTCTAACGCGACGCGACTTAAGAAGCGTTTCCATTCGTCCCTCATGCGTCCATCCCACCAATTCAAGCGTGTACTGATGGTTGGGTTGCAGATCCAGCCAGAATTCCCCCATCGCCGAGAGTCCTCGCGACAAAATTGTTCGCGCCTGATTGCTGTGATCATCAAGAAGAAGGCCCAGATCGGGATGATCTCTTTTTGTCCATTCCCAGAAACCCAATCCCTTTTCAGGAGATTGAACGAGAAAGCTAATGGAATCCACATGATAACGGTCCGGAGGAATGGGGCCCCAACTCATAGCGAAAGGATCTTTCTTTTGAGATGAAGCACGCAGGCGCTTAAGGAGTCCGGCCAACAGAGGACCGGATTTTGGATTGGAGATGAGTTCTTCATAGGCTTCTAAGTGAGATTTAAAAGAACGAGCGGACGCCCATTGACGGAGTTTGGGCGTCATCGAGTTCAATACGCCGCCCATGCCGTTGACGGAGCGGTCCACAATCCCCACGCCATCCGCAAACAAGAGTCCAGTCTTTAGAAAACTGACTTGCCCGTAGAACTCCACCCCGTCCGGATGGAAGAGCTCTTTAGGGATCCCTAAGTAATCAAGAATGTTGGGTGAAAAGCTGCCCAGCTCTTTTATGTTCAGAACGTTGAGAAATGTTTTGGTGTTTCCAAAAAACTTGGCGCCTTTTTTTTCATTTTCCATTTCAAGGAAAAGCGGGATCAGAGATGTTTGCCAACCAAATAATTGAAACACGTCCACTGGTTTATCAAGTTTTTTCGCAAGGGCCACGGCCGACTTGGAAAAGACTGCGCTTCGTAACGCCGGTTCAAGCGGAGCGTGTTTGAGCATATAGATTTGCGGAAAAACCTGCGCGCGGGTTAACTTCAAAAATTCAACGGGATAGTCTTGGGCCAAACGAATCGATTGCCGGTGAATTCGCGTGGGAGTTAATTTGCTTTTAGGAAGGAGGGTGGGATCATAAGGAACCAGGACGGTAATACGCAGTCCTTTTTCAGTAAGTTTAGGGATGACCGAACTGGGTCGGCAATGCACCTCGCCTTTTACTCGAAAAAAAGAATCACTGGATGGGCAAAC
>CAZJOE010000035.1:0-9752 GCA_964547555.1 uncultured Elusimicrobia bacterium
GGTAGAATGGCTCGTTGCCAACGAGCAGGCGAGGGTTCGATTCCCTTCACCCGCTAATCTTTCCCTCTCTTTGTAGTCCCCTCTGTATAACCCCTCCAAAATTCATCATTTTATGTGGAGGTTTTTGTCGATTGACAATGTAATCTTATATGAGTACATTTTATGAGAATGGATATGTTTTTTATCGGGGTAAAGTTTTTTCAGTCGAATGGTATTTCACCGCTGAGGGGGAATCTAAGGCGAGGGGATATTATCAGGGGCTGTCACAGGAGGAGAAGGATCGGTTAAGTTACATAGTGAAGTATATTGCCGATAATCCTATTGGAACTCGTCTCCCTAAAACTCTTTATAATTTGGAGAGCTCAGATAATAAAATTTACGCTTTTAAACCAAAAGATCATCGGTTCTTTAATTTCATGGTCGCTGGGAAAAGGATCATTATCCTTGGAGCCTATCGCAAACATTCACAGCAGATGACGAAGAAAGATTTGAATCTTTTGCAATCGGCAGTCGATGCCAAACATGATTATTTAAAACGTACGGGAGAAGGTACTTATTATGAAGGGTTCGCTTAATAAAAAAATGGAAAATAAGAAGTACAAAGAACATTTCGATCATGGATATGAATTCTTTAAGCTTGAGGTGCAGATCTTAAACGCCATGGAAGATAAAGGCTGGACTTATGAAGATCTAGCCAAAGCACTTGGAACTTCGCGCCAAAATATCTGGCGCGATCTTAAAAATGGGGGACTTTATAAGGCGAGTTTAGATCGTGTCGCTCATATTGCGGAAGCTGTCGGCCTTCATATGCATCCCCTGCTTTTAACTCCAAAGCAAGAAAAGAAGTTTCTGCCGTCAATCCAACGGTTATATGCCGCTTAGCGGCACACCTACCGTCAATCTGTTGCACTAACAACGAGAACTAGGCCTAATTCTGTTACATTTCCGTTACTATTTCTTAATCGAAAATTAATCGCTCCTTGGTAATGTACCCGTTGTATTTCCCCATGAGGGGAGGGGGCGTTCATTGCCGGGCGATAAAAAGTTTTTGATTCTTAAAAGCAATAAAAAAGCTGTGGTGAAATCCCTGGCTTTTTGGCTTGCTGTCCAAATATTTGTTCAACAGGTTTGTCTGGCCACGCAAGTAGAGCAAACTCTTTGGAGTGATCGCAGAGCCGCTTTCAGTTCGTCTTTGGTTTCTCCAACCATCAAAAACCTAAAAGAGTTTGATTTTCCTCGAATGGCCCCGGTTCGTGAATCGGCCAGGCTCGCTTCTTGGGTGCAAAAGAAAGAAACTTTTATCCCGCAACATCCCAGAAACAATCGGCCTTTTATCCTGATTGAAGACATCCACAAAGATCCGACCGCACAAACACACATCGGAGAGTTCATCAATTTCCTCAACAAAGAATCCGGTTCGCTGTTCGTGGGGCTGGAAGGATTCTACGGATTTTTGAATTTCACTCCTTACCGTGCTGTTAAAGACGCCGCCCTCCTCAAAACGACAATCGATTCCTATTTGAAAAAAGGAGAACTGTTGGGATCCACTTCCGCCGCTTTAATCAATCTGGAGAACGGCCCGCCGCTCCTATGGGGCGTTGAAACCCCGGCTCTCTATCGCCGTCACGTTGACTCCTTTTTGTTATCTGAGAAGCACCTCAAATTCGCTCGCCAGGAATTAGATCGGGCAGAACAACGATTGAACTTTGAGAAAAGACGGATTTTCACTACGGACCTGATTGATTTCGATAAACAGTTCCGGGACCATGAAAAGAACGCTCTTTCGTTTGGTGATTGGTTAAACAAATTGGCCGAAAGAGGATATTTAAAACCCAATATCCCAGAATCGATTCACGGCTACTTAAAAGCCGTTCGTCTAGAAAAGGAGATCGACTTTAAGCGCTTAGATAATGAAAGAGAATCGATTCTTCGTCGCTTGACTGAAAAACTATCCAAGGGGCAGCTTGAGTCACTGGCTGCCGCTTCTCTTGAAACTCAATCGGGAACCCGCTCGTTGGCTTCCTTTTTCCAGAAATTGAATCCTCTTTTGACCTCTTGTTCCCTTTCTCTAGATACGGTCCCGGAATTTAAACGCTATATGGAATATGTAACGCTCTGTGATTCCATCCAATCGGTGCGGCTGATGGCGGACGTGGAAACCATGAAGAGGGATTTGTGGAATGGCCTGGCGAAAACAGCTCGGCAGAAAAAGCTCGTGAGACAAGTTCAGAAATATTATCTGACCCGAAAATTAATCGCGTTTGAACTCACCACCGACGAATGGAATAGCTACAAAAGCCTGCCGGACCTGATTGGTTATTTAAAACCGTTTGAGGATTATTATGTCGCAGCCGAACGGAGAAATGAGGCGATGGTTGAAAATTTCCTGCGGCAAGCTGCTAAACGAGAAAAGAAAGCCAACGTGCTGGTGATGGGGGGATTTCATACTGAAGGAATCACGAATCTTCTAAAAGAAAAAAGTATTTCTTACGAAATCTATCAACCGCGTCTTACCTCCGACCCTCATCGCCTTTCCTCCCGCGAATATTTATCCGTCTTCCAAGAACAGAAAACCCCGCTCGCCAAGCTTTTTCATCCGACGCGGCTTTTCTTGGGTGCTTCGGACGGTGTGGCCATGGGAGCTTCTCTGGTCAATGTCAAAAATAGCGGCGCTTCTTTTCGGGATGATTTACGGCGAAGTCTAAAAAAAGCGGGACAAGATGTAGGACTTCTCGCTCCTCTTTCTGAAAAATCCTTTGAAGTCGTTTCTTCGCGATTGGGACTTAAAATAAATCCGCTTAAAGACACTCCGGAACCGGTTGATCCCATTGAAGATGCTTTCATGGAAGAAGCGCTTAAAAAACTCCACGAGACTCATCCCAAGCATCACGAGGATTTTATGAAGCTGATCGCACAGATCGGAGAGCCTCAACTTTATTGGGCCGACAACATGCCTTCTGCCGCCGGCGTTATCGCCAAGGAAATGGAAATAGAGGGGCAAACCGAAATCGTTGTCGCCTTTTTACTCGATAAAAACATGAAAAGTTTTCTACGGGAAAAAGCCGCGGCATCGGAACCGGAGCGGTTGGCTGTTGTCAATTTTATCCATCTCCTTTTGGTTCATGAATCACAAGAGCTCATTTCGCGGGGCGAAGACGAGACGTTAACTCCGAAACTAGAAGAAGAATTTGTGGCCACGCTAAAAGAGGCCGAGGCTTACAAGGCGCTGACGGCTGTTGAGAGGATGTATCTGAAAATTATCTTGAAAGATTTGGAAAAAGTTGAGTTGCTCAAAGACGGCCGTTTTTTGGAAGTTATCGCCCTCTATGAAAAGTTAAGTGAAAAAATCGTTCTTTCCCAAGAAGATCTCAGGTCTATCATGGCGCTCATTTTATCGGACCCCGTCTACGGTGCGCTGTATGTTCCTTCCCATCCGGAAGTGGACCGGATTATTCGTAAATACAACGCCGATTATCTGGTGAAAATTCAACAAAGGTTGGGAGAGTTGTTGAGAGAAAAAGAACGTTTGATAGATGGAAAAATTACCGGTTTCCGTGAGCCCATTGAGGCCGACTTGACGGACGCCGGCCTTCAATCTGTTTTTTCAAAGGATGGGCAGCTTTTGGCGGTCGCGACCCAGCGTGGGTTTGATTTGTTTCAAGTGGATTACAGCCCACACCAGGAAATCACACGGCTCACATCAATAAAGTCCTTTAAAGGAGACGCGCTGGTTTCCTCTATTGATTTGTCTATTGAAAGCGATCTTTTAATTTTAAGTTTTGAAAAAAAGTCACCTGTCTTTTACAAGCTTCAAAGAACTGGCGCCGCCGGTATCACCGGAGCTGAAGCAATTTTTTATCCCCATATGCCGGAGATGAATCATGCGGTTTTTTCCGAAGATGGTTTGTCCGTTTTGGGAATTCGTGGAGAAAGAGACCTGGTGGTTGTGAATGTGGACCTCACAAAGAAAAGGAAGTTCGGGCTCTCCGAAGCTTTGACTCATCCGTTTTCGACTTCCATTCGCAAGGCGGTCTTTTCGCCGGGTAAAGACTTCATTTTTTGTTCAACAGGAGACAAATATGAACATGTGATTCAACTAAAACTAGATCGCGATGGATTCATTGAGGAACTTTTGAAAGAGCGTAAAAATTTTTCAGGGACACCTCTTTCGGCAGTTGAATTTTTGTCGCCAACACAAATGGTCCTTGGTGGAGAAAACGGGAATCTCTATCAACAAGAAATTAATATCTCTTTTGATCCACCCTTTTCAACTTTAACCGAGATTTATCGACCCATCGTTCGGGCTGACGGTGAAGTGGTGGGGGGAAGCCAGACCGGTTCCCTGACATGGGCCATGAAGGTGCAAGATCTGGCCGTATCTTTGGGCCGCCGTTCATTGATCATGGGATTTAATTCCGGCACCGTGCGGGCGCTGAATCTCAATTGGGCGAAAAATGGAGAAGGCGATCGAATAGAAAAGGCCGAACCCTTGCCGTATGCAGGAGAATTTTTTGGGGGAACATCGGCACGGTTCGTTCAATCTCCGTTTTCTCGGTCCATCGCGCTTGTCACCAAGACAAGTAAAGTCATGGTTTATAACCTCAAGAAGAAAGATGAAGTGACCACCAAATTATTGACGGAAATTACAGCCCTTGAAAATGAAGTTCATACTTTAATGGCCTCTGCCCCCAAGCCTGCTTATGGAAAAGGAGAGGTTCCTCACAAAACAAAGGGGGGGCTCAATGACATTATCGAAGGAGCATTTAAACAGGAGCAGGCGGTTCTTCTGAAAGGCCGGGAAGAAGACAGTTCTCTTCCCGACAATCGGCTTAAAGATGAAACGGACGCCTATGGAGAATTTTTCTCCGGATTTAAAAACTTTGTTACAAGCCGGGGCCGGAACGGGGTTGTGCCTTTGGAGTTACCGGATGGCAAGAAAGAGGAATTTGATTTAAATCCCCTGATTGGTCTTTTTGGGAAAACATATGTGGTCGGCATAAAAAAGGATAGCTCAATTCCCGGAATCATGATCAGAGGGCCCGACCATTACGCGGCCGCCCATTTCGGCCACCATTCCGGTAAGAATTTTATTTATATCGACAACACAATCTTTCAAATCGTCCGTGTTCATCCCAATCTCGCCTACACACTCCTGCTCTATGAACTCGTCAAACTGAAAGGGGGATCGCAAGAAACGGCGCTGGCCGTTGAGAAAGCGCTGAGTGGAACAGATTTGTTTGAGCTGGTCGACAAATCCATTGAAGCGGCCTTGAGCACGCACCCGGCTCTGCCGTCTTTGATCAACTACTATAAAAATCGCCAGATCTTGTTTGATGCCATTTTGTCCGGTGATGACGAAAAATACGAACAAGCAATGACCCAATGCCAGCTTTCTTCACGGGAAGTGAGGGAAAAAATGCATTCATTGGCGGAAGTGGGGGCTTTGGTTCAAGCCTTAAAAAAATTTCCCAGCCTGCCTTTTAAGAAAGAACTCATCGCCGACGAGATGGAAGTGCTGCGCATCGAATCAGAGTTGACTGACGATGAAAAAAAGATCGTTGAGGAACAAACCGAACCTTATTTGGACGCCATTGGGTTTGACCCCGACACCTTATCGGACTTGGCCCGTCAAATTAAGCTTATCGTCTATCCTTTAACGCTTCAAAACATGATGCCTCTGTCGATTGCAGGAGTCGCGGCCGACCCGAAAACATTGGGATTTTTAGCCCAACAATTGGAGATCTTTGCGAAATTGGACACCTGGGGCGTGGGCGGCGGGCTCATTTTAAATGGTTCAGTGGCCAAAGATGTGACGGTCCAGCTTCATCAAAGTGGAGAACCGGATGAATTCGAAGCCGCCCTCAAGCATGAGATTATTCATCTGCTGGCCTTCATGAACATTCTTCCCTTCGATGTGCGAAATGAGATTGTGACTCAGGCCATGAGCACGTTGGTCATTCTCATGAAAGGCGGGATCGAAAGATTTTTGGATCTTATGTCCAAGCACGGCAATGAAGTCGTAGATAAAGCCCAAAAACTCATTGAGACAGGAGCTCAGGAAGCCACGGAGAATGTTCCTCTGCCGAATGCTGAAGAGCTTCTTGGCCGGGCTGCCATAGAGGCGGAAAAAGAAGAGCTTAAAAAACAAAAGATGTCGGCGGATACCATTCGAGACATTGTCGAACGGTGGGCCGGATATTATCTGGCTGGATACATTTGGGCTCTTTGGATGAAAGACCCCAGTTTGAACGCCGTTCGTGCCGTTGTGGATTATGGAAAGAAATTTTTACCAAAAGTTCGAAACGCAAATTTCAATCGCCAATTGACCCCCCAGGATAAAGATTTCATTACACAAACATTGGGCAAGCTGATGCCTTTGGCGCAAATGGAGCTGGGGCCGGGCATTACTTTCCGTCCGCGATCCAAAAGGGATCTTTTTCGGTTGGACCGAACCAGATGGCATTTTGAAACGGATGAAAAAGGTCAAGGGAAAATTCTTTATTACGTTCCATGGGATATTTTGGAATACGGCGAAGCGGGAGCCGAAGGCCTTATTCTTCAGGAAATTTTTAGGGCGCGTTTTTCGAGTTTGGTCGATATTAATGAAACACCTCAAGAAGATTCATTTTTCGAAATACCTTTCAAAATGCTGTTTGGTGTCAGCGAAACCACCCGAATCGTGCTCAAGGGTCTGGAGAAATACACGGGCCGAAAAGAAGCGGTTGAAAGTTTTTATCGAAAGAAACTTCGCATTTTCGATTTGGAGATGGAAAAAATGCGGATGTCCGAGCAACCATCGTTCATTCAGTGTATTGAAGCCCTTTTTTATCAATTGGCGCTTACTGAGAATCCGGAGCAACCGGCTCGTGACCCACGCGTCACAAGCGAGCGAGTCTTGGGCGTGTTGGATGTTATCTTTCCCAAAATTCTGGCCGCTTTGGGTAAAAACAAACAAGAATTTTATGACGTGATTAGAAAAGAAGTTTGGCCGCCTGTGAAAGAGCTGATTGAAATAGACCGGGAAAAAGCGCTTGAAGAAGCCAAGAAAGAAGAAGCGCTGAGGCAAATGATCGATGCCGATGACATTGAAATTGAAGAAGAAGGAATGGAAGGACCGGAAATGCCAGAAATGCCGGGTATGCCGATGCCTGGATCCGGAGGGGGAGCGGCCGGTGGAAAAGGAAAAATAAAGATTTCTCTTAAGCCGGGTGCCGGAAAGCCAGGGAAGGGGATCAAAATGTCGGATTTAACTGAAGCCGCCAAAAAGAAAATTCAAGAAGCCATGGAAGCTCTTCGTGGAAAAATGAGTGAAGCGGAGCGAAAGCAAGCCGAAGAGTTGGCCGACGCGGCTGCAAAAAATAATTTAGAAGAGATGTTCAAAAGAATCGCTTCGGAAATGTCGGATGTCACGGGAACTGGTCAAGATTCATCCGAAAGAGAGAAAGGAAGGAAAAACCCGAATGTCCCGCCGAATTTTTCAAATCCCCAGAACCCGGGAGCAGCGGAAGGTGAATCGGCCGGAGAGAATCTGGAAGGCAAGTTAAAAGAACTGGAGGATATGACCCGGCGCATTCAGGAAGAGGCCGGTAAGATTTCCCATCAAGCCCAAGACACCTCTGGAAACTCCGCACAGGTGGGAGACCAAGCCCATCAGATTGATCGCGGCGCTCAGAACGCATCATCGGCGTCGGCCAGCATGCTGGAAAAATCCATTCGAAACCTGATCAATCAAATCAAAGAACTGAGACTAAAAGCCCAAGCCTTTCAATCGGAATCTCGTCGGCTAGAACAGCAAGTCGACAGAATTGAAACCGAAAATCCGTCCGACGCCGCGCGTGATATGAGCGATGCCTCTGCGAATATCGCCAACCTCGGAGAAGATATCAATAAGAATGCGGCAGAAGCGGATAAGTCGGCGCAAGGGGCGCTTGATAGCGCCAAAGATCTGGAAGCAAAGTTGGGAGAGAAGGACACCCGAATTGAAACCATAAAAGGCCGGGCCAAAGCCATTGAAGAGAAAATGGGTCAAGTGACAAAAGAGTTGACCGAGGTCAAAGGCAACACCGAAAAAGTTCAACGCCACGTGCAAGGGTTGGAAGGGGCTCGCAAGCGGATTCCCCCGCCGGAGGCGCCTTTGCCGACGGTTTCTGAAGGCGGAGGATCAGGTCAAATGGGTGATCCGGGCGGCCACGTGGTAATTAATACAAAGCCGGTCGACAATACGCCACGGGCCCGTGAAAAAGCTTCTGATAAAAAAGGAAGTGAGGGACAACCAAAACATCACTTTAATCAGGTCATCGCAGATCAATTGAGGGAATTTCTAAAAGAAACAGAAGAGGAAAAAGTTACCTCAAGAGAACAAGACGATGTGCTTCGCCGCAAACGTGAACAATCAGATGCCATTACATCTTTCACCGGACTCGACGAAAATCAAAGGGCCTCGATCCAGAAAATTCGTGATACATCCCAGTCTTATGAAGGTCGTTTGCGTGAGGAAATCCTAAACGCTATTGATGCAATGGAGCAAGAAGACGTTTTAAAAAATCAAAGCAAGGGCCGCTTGGATGGACGAAAACTGCCATTGGTGGGCGCTGGCGTCCAAAAACCGTTTGAATTAAGGCGGCATCCGGACAAGAAAATAATACGGTTAATCCTTCTGCTCGATTTAAGCGGAAGCATGTTTAGGGATCCCGATAATTTGGATTTGGATCAAGTGACCCAGGAAATGTTGGATGCGGAGAACCGGATCAACAATGCGGTCAAGGTCGCCTTGCTTTTTCTTCAAACTTTTAGGAACGATGATCATGTTGAAATTGAAATTGGCGGATTCGCTGACGATCAAAAAATATTTAAAAAATTTAACCACCCCATCACCGATGAATTAATTTTTAAAGTCATCGATGAAATTCTGAACCATAGTTTGGGGGACGGCAACACGGATTTGGAAGGGTTAAAGATGGTGGTCGGCAGCGCAAAGGCCCGTAACTTGGAGGATGGTCCTCAACCCACCATTATCACCATCAT
Source organism: uncultured Elusimicrobia bacterium (assembly GCA_964547555.1). Taxonomy (GTDB): domain Bacteria; phylum Elusimicrobiota; class Elusimicrobia; order F11; family F11; genus CAZJOE01. The sequence goes on from CAZJOE010000035.1 coordinate 9,025, forward strand.
TGCGGATGGCGGTATCAATTATGCGGACGCGGAGGGGATCCAGACTATTTTGAATGAGGAAAAAAACATTGTTTTCCTTCCTTATGGGATCGGGTCCCGATCGGGCGATATCGTGAGAGCTTATGCTCCTCTTGGGAAATCGGTTGCCTCTCTTCTAACATTGGTCGAAACCATCGGCACCGATTTGAGAGCTCAAATCAACCGCCTCAGCAGCACGCTTCAAATATTTATTGTGCTCGCCATTCAAGCCGGACTTCTACTCTGGATTTACAAACACCAGATGAGCGAATACGCGATGGCCATTCTGACGGTTCTAGCAGTGGCAAAAAAAGACGGCGAGGAGGGCACCGAACATTTCGGATATGTTCAAGATGATGGGAAAAAATTCTTAGTCCTTAAAAAGGGTAGTCATGCGAATTTTAGATCCGAGATAGAAGAGGAGGGGTTGAATGTTCCTCAAGTCGATCTCTTGGAAACCAAAACCAATATTAGCGAGGTGATTAAGATTATCACGCGGATGGACGACCAGCGGTTTGATCGGAGCCCCCTTTACGTCGAGGGAGAAGCCGGATGTGGAAAAAATAAAAAGATTTATTACGCAGCTTACTTAAAACGGAAAAATTCGAGGTTTATGGCGCTTCACGAAGACATTATTGAAGACGATCTTGTTGAACGTCGCGGCGTCAATGAAAAAGAAGTGGGGAAGACAAATTGGGTTCCATCCCCCC